>JAWRIR010000044.1:0-14444 GCA_040268405.1 Thermoproteota archaeon
GACGAGGTATTTTTCGTCGTCGGTGATTTGGAAGTACAGGCGGGTTTTGAATTTCTGCTGCATATGCAACGTGAAAATCCATGGAACAAGGTGTCCAATGTGAACGGGTCCTGATGGTCCTCTGCCTGTGTAAAGGACAAACTTGGTTCCTTTATCGTAAAGGTCAAGTACGGTGTCTAGGTCTCGGTGGCTGAAGAAAATTTTTCTCTCCAACTGGAGGTGTAACTTGTCAGTGTGGGTTTCTACGCGTTTGAGAAGTTCCGGCGTTAAGGGTTGGGTGCCGAAATCTTTTATGAGGCGGTCGTAGTCGACTTTGCCTTTTACTTCCCACGGTGTAACTACCATTTCGTTATTGTTATCAGATGTTTCGGGTGAAGCCGTCTTGTATCACCAGTTAAAGTTGAAAAGAGGTTTTTTTGGGATATATGCTTTTGCCGTTTAACTTTGAGTTATTGGTCGACGCATTACGCCGCCGCCGATTCTTTTGTACTTGTAACCTTCATGTTCAATCCATTCAGTGAACGAAACCTCACGGGTTATGCGTAAAATGTCGGAGGGCAACTCTGCATAGTTAGTGTATGCGCAAAACTCGTAGGGAACTGGAACGTCACCTTTGTGTTTAGGTTTGGGTGTGCGGGTTTCCCAGACGCCAGCGGGTTGGGGCGGTGCAGTTTCGTTTTCGCCTGTTAATGGTGTAGTGGCAACTACGTAGCCTTCTTGTGGGCTGTATGCGTTGCCTTCAATTAGCAGTTTGCGCAAGGTTTTTTGATCCGCGACTTCAGTGATTTTTGTTGGAGATGAGATTTGTTTTAGAACTGCTAATTCTGGATCACTCATATTTTTCACAACAGCAAATTCTAAAGACACAGTAGTTATTAAGTGGCGTGCAAAAAGCAAATAAAAAAAAAACAAAAAAAGGTTTTTTGGTTTATCGTTCTCTCCAACGCGTGAAAAGCGCACCGACAAGAATGAACACCACAGCCAAAACTGCAACTACAGCCATGTTGGTGTAGACGCCTTCAGGGAAATTGTAAACCATCGAGTAACGCAAACCGTCAGCAAAGTATGTTAGCGGTAGGGCTTTGGAGATTGTTTGCAGGTATGATGGCATCATTTCAAGTGGGAAGAACGTGCCGGAAAGGAACATCATTGGGAACGCGATTGCGTTGCCTGCGGCGTTAGCTGCTTCTATGTCTTTGAAGAGTCCAGCGATTGTCATGCCGATTCCTGAAAACATGACGGAACCCAAGAAAAGCATAATGATTGTTAACAAGTCCGGAATGATTGTCACGTTAAAGATTATCCAGCCGACGCCAATCATGATGCCAGTGAGCACCAAGTTTAGCAATGCTTGACTTAATACGTTACCGATTATCCAGTCCAGTTTAGTCAACGGCGTTAAGGAGAGCCGTTTGATTATGCCTCTGCGTTTGAATTCTGAAGAGTTTGAAGACAAACCGATAATGCCGTTTGTCATGATAAACGCGGCTGTGATGCCGGGCACGTAATAGTCAACTATATTGTATGCGGTGTTTGTTGCGGATTCCTCGTTGATTGTTATGATGTTTTGGGCGCCGATTAGTTGGTAGTTGAAGGCGTTTGTGACACTGCCAATTATGCTTTTGACCACGGCAGCAGATTGGTCGGAGGGGTCAGTGATGATTGTTAAGGATGTTGTTGCTTCGGGTATGCTGCTGTTTAGTTCTTGCATGCCGTTTATGCCTTGCTGGAACTCCAGTTTCTGCGCGTCAGACAAGTAAGCTTGGAAGTACTGGTAAGACATGTTCATAGTGTCGTAGGTGATTCCTACTCGGACTTTCATGGTGCCGTTAAGCAAATCACTGTTGAAGCCGTCAGAAATGATGAGGATGCGTATTGTGCCGCCTAAGGGTCCAAGGTCATCACGCACGTAATCAGTAGCGTTAGCGACTGCGGGTATAGTTTTCATGCTGAAGGTTTTTGTGCTGTTAAGCGCCGTTATGAAGGCTGCGGAAAGTTCTGTGGGTTGCCCTTGACTGTTCACGTCAAGATTTTGGATGTAAATGCTGTATTGTGACGACCCGCCTACGCCTGAAAAGATGGCTCCGAACACAACCAGCAGCAGTATCGGAAACATTATGCTAAAGAACAAGCCTGAACGGGAACGAAGCCAATTCTTAGTTACTGCTTTAAAGACGGTGTAGAACTTCATTGTTTCAACTCTCCCTCGTCTGTGATTCGTGCGCCTGTAAGTTTAAGGAAAACATCCTCTATCGTGGGGGTTTGAACCTCAATATCGTTGCTGATTTTTAGTTCTGCAAGGTACGCCGTTAGGTTCCAGAAGTCATCGATTTTGGGCATCTCGACAAACGCGTCTTCGTTGCCGTTAAGTCTTGTATGTTCAAACTTCAGCTTAATTTTGTCAGCTAAAGTTTTTCCTGCTTTTCGAATAATCAGGGTTTTAGCGCCGCCATATTGACTGATAAGTTCATGCGGGGAACCAATAACTGAGATTTTGCCCTTCTGGATGATGGCAACACGGTCAGCTAAAAATTGAGCTTCCTCCATGTAATGAGTGGTTAAAAACACGGTTTTGCCAAGTTTTTTCAGGTTCGCAATAACAGTCCAAACGTCTCGACGTGCTTTAGGGTCAAGCCCAGTTGTTGGCTCATCCAAAAAAATCAGTTCCGGGTCACTAACCAAGGCTGCCGCGACGCCTACACGCTGCTTAAGTCCGCCGGAAAGGTTTTCAAAACGGGCTTTTGCTTTATCTTCAAGGTCTAAAAGTTTAATGACTTCTTCAGTCGGCAAATGTTTCTGATACATGTCGCTGATAAGGTCAATGTTTTCTTTTACTGTTAATTTGTCAAGCGCACTGTAATCTTGGGGTAAAACGCCGATTCTGCGTTTGATTTCTTTAATGTCTGAACTGTTGGTTACGTCGTGCCCTAAGACTTTAGCGGAACCGGCAGTGAGTGGACGCAGGCATTCAAGGATTTCTACGGTTGTGGTTTTTCCTGCCCCGTTAGGTCCCAAAAACGCGAAAATTTCGCCCTCATAAACTTGAAAAGAAATTTGGTCTACCGCTGTTAGGGTCTTGTACTGTTTAACTAGAGAATCTACTTCTATTACGGGTGTATGATTCATGATTTACTGCTCTCGCTCGCTTAAAACGGGTTGATTTTGTTTGGGTTTGTTAATAAAATTTTTCAAAGACCAAGAAGCGTCTGAATAATAAATCACATGAAAAGAAAAAAAATATTGCAAAAATTGTTTAAGCGCGGTTACTCGCTTGTTTACCTGAAAATTAAGCGTCTAAAATACACAAGTAGCCCGCCAATTACTCCAAGAATCACGCCCGCCACAACGATGATTGCAACAGTTTCAATATTGAAGGGTGCTGGTGCTGTGTCGGTTGGGGTTGGATAAACTGATGTTGGGTCAAAAGCAGGTATGCTTGAGTTGCCGTGGACGCTGGATATTTCTAAGGGTTCCATTAAGGGGTAATTGTCAGTCATATTCTCAAAAACGTTGTAGGGGGTGTCGCCGATTCCGTCGCTGTTCTCGTCTACGCCTGTGTAGGTGTCCCAGTAGTTGCCGGTTTGACCATTATCCCACGTGTTACCTACCGAATAGGATTCATCCTCAGAAAGCAGGGTTTTTTGGTGAGTTTCAAAAACCTGAACCTGATTGTCAAAGAAGTTGTTGTAATAGAACGTATTGTTGCTTGACCCAGCGTACAAGCTTACAGCATACTTGCAAGAAGTGACATTGTTTTCAGTGAAATTATTAAAGTGAGATTCACCAAGTTGAAGTCCAGCTTTGCAGTTCTTAATCACGTTGGCGCTAATCGTGTTGTTTGAACTTAAAAAGAATTCAAACGCACAGTCATGGTTGATAATTGTGTTATCATGAATATTGTTGTTGAAGGTTCCGCCCAATTCAGTGTCGCCAAGCTGGATTGCCGCTGTGTTGTAACCTGAATTGTGGACTCTTTCAGCGTCAGAAGAATAAATAGTGTCTAAAAGCAAGTTACTGTAAATTTCGTTGTAACTGGAGTTTTCATACAGTTTTATGCAAACGCTGAAATAAGTGATTTTGTTGGCAAAAACGCGGTTGTGTGAACTGTTCTCCATCCTGATTGAACTTAAGATGTTATCGTGAATAGTGTTTTGGCTTGAGTTAACTAGTAGGACGTGTCCGCGGCTGTTGGATATCTCACTTGTTGTTGTATCAACTAAACGCATTGTTACAGAGTAATCATACAAGGGATTAACATTCTGTACGACAATGTTGCTGCAGTTGAAAAGGTAAACAAGTCCAGCTTCATCAAAGACTTTGTCTGATTTGCTGTCAAGGTAAATTAAGGGTTTCCCGTCAACAGTGTTCCCGTAGGCAAGGGTTTGGTTAGATGTCACACTGTAGATGCCGCATCCAAAAAAGGCGTTATTAGTAATGTTTGTCTTGCTGGTTGTAGCATCAAAGTAGACGCCGCCTTGATGGTCTTGAGAACTGAAACTGTTACCAGAAATAACCGTTTCCACAGCGTCACTAAGATAAATGCACCAGCCAGCCTCTCTGGATTGATTGTTGTTCACGTTGCCGCTGGTTTCAATTCTATTGTTAAGTATCTGATTGTAATGGGCTGATGGCTGATTTAGATAACTTGAGTTTGAAGGCCAATTATTAACCAGCCAGAAATCAAAGCCTGTCTGGAACCCTTTTATGGTAAAGTTTGCTACTGTGACGTTTTGGCTTCTTAGCATATAAATTGCTGAACCTAAACCTGAGCCTTGAACGGTGTATCCAGCGCCGTTAAGGGTGATATTGTCCTTTTCTATGAAAATGAATGCCTCTTTTTGACCAACAGTGGCCTGCAAATTATCAGTTAAAGTGTACACTGAATCTTGCTGAACTATTTTGTCTGTTCCCGTAACTGTGCCGTCTTCTTTTATACGGATAATGTCTGAATTTTGAGCATTAACCGTCCCCGAGGTTGTGACAAGAACAGAGGACAACAGCAGGAGAACAATCAGAGTAGCCACTGTTTTGTTCATACTGGTCGCTGCATTAATTATCGCTTTTTCTCCTCTTATGGTTTACGGAAAAAAGGTTAAAGCAAAACTTGTTCAACAGTAAATACAAAAATTTAATTATAAAAACAAGAATGAAAAATGAAATAAAGTTTAAAATTAAAACATTTTGCAGACATATTTGACGGTTTTAAAGCAGATGAGCATACGCTAAAACCTTCGGTTCGCTGTTTAAGATTTTAAGCCTTGTCCTGTTTACTGTTTAAATAAGTGTGCACATAGTTTTCTGCCTAAGAGACGAGAGCTTATGCATCTTGAGGAAATGAAAAAAGAAATCGAAGCATTAGTCATAGCTAAAGGCTTTTACAACAACCCCGAAGACATACCTAAAAAACTGCTTTTCGCATTCATAGAACTCGGCGAAGCCAGCGACGCCTGGAAAAAAGGGCAACCAGAAGAAAAAATCGCTGAAGAAATAATCGACGTAATTTTTTACCTGCTGGATGCGAGCCGCCTTGCCTGTCCAAACATGAACATGGATGAAGTTTTCAAAAAGAAGCTTGAAAAAAACTTGGGCAGACCATACCAGTACGGAGAAGGACACCGCAACAAAAACCCATAAACCACCATTTTTATGGCAGGAAGTTTTTAGGTTACACCACCCAATCTTATTGTTGACCTAAAAGTGGACTTCATTTACCCCAAAAACCTGCGGTTCGAATGTAACAGGTGTGGAATCTGCTGCGGAGACACCCAAGAAAAAACGCGGCACATAATCATGCTTGAAAGTGAAGCCCAAGAAATCCAGGATAAAACGGGGTTAAATCGTGAAGAATTCTGTGTTGAAGTCCCAGACAAGCAACCTTACAGCTTTGAAATGAAAAAACTTCAGGACGGCAAATGTTTTTTCCTTAAACAGGAAGGCTGCAGGATTTACGATTTTAGGCCCATGATTTGCAGGTTTTACCCTTTTGAATTAAAATTTGATGAGGCACAACAAAAGTACGTTTTTACAGCCACAGCGGAGTGCCCAGCGTTAAATCAGGGCGAACGTTTTACTCTTGCAGATTTTAAGCGGCTGTTTTGGTTGGCAGAAGAAAAATTATTGTAAAGGGTTACATTTGGGATAGTACGTCGGTTTTTTCGAGCATGTAACCGCAGTAATGGCACTTTAAAACTAAAGGTTCTACGGATTCGACGCTGAATTTGGAACCCACTGGCTCTTCACTGTTTGTTACGCAAACGGGGTTTGCACATTTTACTATTCCAGCGATGACTTTAGGCAGTTTAACTTCAAGTTTTTCAACTACCTCATAATTTTTGATGATATTAATTGAAGCGTAAGGAGCAACAAGCGCGATACGGTTGACTTCACCCGCATTCAAAGCGCGACCCTCAATTTTCACAATGTCTTTTGTGCCAAGCTGCTTGCTGGGAACATTAACAGCTATAGTCATTACACGTTTTTCTTTACCAGTAATTCCAAGGATTTTTACAACGTCCAGTGCGTATCCGCCGCTTATGTGGTCAATTACTGTGCCGTCTTTAATTTTTGAAACCCTAAGCTCCTTCTCACTCATACTAGTTGTCCAGCAACAAAGCATATGCAAAATAGACAAATAAGGTTTACATCAACCGAGACCAAAAAAGAGCCAGTAGTTCACAGGTGGGGGTTTACTGTGAACGCAAATCGATAACAGTGGTTCCAGCGAATTTGTCAAAGTAACGTTTGAACATTTCATTCTTAATACGCAAGCCAATAGCGACATCAAATGGAAGTAATGGTAAGAGTTTTCCAAAGTTCCTTACTGCAGCGTGGTCATACGACATTTTCTTGCCATCAGTCCGCACCACTTTCAACCCAATAATCCGTTTGCCTAAACTTTGACCGTTAAAGCCTTCAAGCAAAGTGGAATACAGCCAAAGAAGACCAATAGTAACAAACAGTATTGTACTAATTGAATCAGTAAGCATTTCCGTTGAGTAAACAAAAATTTGAGGTAAAATCGTTATCGCCAATGTAATAGCTAAAATTAACGCGAAGTCAATCAGATAAGCAGATAACCTTTTAGTGAAAGACGCCAACGGAAGCTGTGACTGCTTACGTTCAACATCAGCCACTTCTGCCCATCCTTCCACGTCATGAATTACGCGAACAGCACTTTCTCCTGCCCTGCTAAGTCGGTATTTGCCGCTGGGAGTTTGCTCGATAAATGGCGCTAGAGTACGAAGGTGGAAACTAAGTTTTCCTGTATCAACCTTAAGCAGGTTTAGCAGGTCCGTGAAAGATGACTCTCCCTTTTCGCTTAAATCCAGAAGAATTTCTCTCCGAAGAGGATGAGAGAGCACGGATAGTATTTTGGAAACGTTCCCTTGATCTATTGCCATTTTCACAAAACCTAATTTTTCATTTCCATAATTCTTCTCCTAATTATGGAAGGTTTTGGCATTATATCGGAAGGATTTGACGTTCTCCCATATAAGCTACACCTAACAAACCGAGGTTTTTTACGAGTGAGTACATCTTAATAGGGGCAAGCAGTTTAGCTTATATGTATGTCAAGTGCCGACCTTGCAGTACAAGTTTTCCGTCAACTAGAGAGTGAAGACTTCCGTACTTTAAATATAATTGAAGCCGCAATGAGCAAACGCGAGTTCGTACCAAGAGAGCAAATCCAAAAATACGCGAAAGTTCCAATGGACAGAGTTGATTTCACCCTTAGCAAACTCAACAAGCTAGGCTTAACAATGCAGTCAAGAGGCGCCTACGTGGGAGTCACTTTAAACTACACCGGTTACGATTGCCTAGCAATAAACGCGCTCGTAAAAGCAGGCATAATCAATTCTTTTGGACAAACTATCGGCGTAGGCAAAGAAGCAGACGTCTACACTGCCCTTGCCCCTGACGGAAACACTATTGCAGTCAAATTTCACAGACTCGGCAGAATCAGTTTCAGGCAAACCCGCCGAAAACGCGGCTACATCAGGGAACACTCTACGTGGCTATTCCAGTCACATCTTGCCGCTGAAAAAGAGTTCCAGGCACTTCAGTTAGTTTACAAAAACGGCGTGTCCGTGCCAGAACCCCTGAGCCATAACAGGCACGTAATCGCAATGGGCATAATTGAAGGCGGGGAACTTTCAAAATGGCGAAAAATCACGCATCCAGAACGTGTCCTCAAAGAAGTCTTACGTAACGTCCGAAAAGCTTACCTTAAAGCACACGTTATCCACGGCGACTTAAGTGAGTACAACATTATTTTGAAGCCAGACATGCATGTACTAATTATTGATTGGCCTCAATACGTGCTGGCTGACCACCCTAACGCGGCAGAACTTCTGCAGAGGGATGTTCAGAACGTTTTAACATTTTTTAACCGCAGGTTTGACGTGAAAGTCGAAACCCAGCTTGCCTGCGATTATGTTACGGGTAAAGTAAGAAACGTGCTTTTTTAGTGCTTGTTTGCATCTAAAACAATGTAGAGGATGTTGTTTCCTCTTAGCAATACGTTGCCATAGTTTGTGAGGGCTTGTTCATCCTTGTATTCGGTTGCGCCTTCAAGAAGAATGTTCATGTGGCCATCACATTTTATCATTTTACCTTTGTATTCACATCCGTTTTTGAGAACAACTTCAATGTTTCCGTGCAACTGTTTTATTAGTACATTCAACGGTTTTTTACTTGGTTCCATCATGTGTACCGTGTTCCTTTGAGCATTAGTTAATATCCAAAACCCATCACCAAATATAAAAGCCTTATGAAAGCTATCGCCCTAAAGCAAGCACAAGCAAGCTCAATAAGCAAAAAGCACGTAAGCAAATTTCCCTGTTTAGCTGCGATTTTTTCTATGATTGAAAAAGCAAGTACATTGCCGCTTGTTCGGGAGCATGAAAACCATTTTACAAGAAAAAATCAAAATCGCACGGTATTACCTTTTTTTAGTAAAGTAACACTAAAATAGTATTACTATTTTGTAAAAAAGTATTACATAAGCAAACGAGCTTGCCATGTAGTAAAAGGGGGAACAAAAAATAATCAAAACAAACCTAACCGAACAACCCAATATAAATTCTAGACCATTATACGAAATAATGGAAAACGTAGAAAAATTCAAACTACTATCCACCGCTTTAGAAAACAACCTTTTTGAACACCTAACAAAACCCAAAACAGCCGCAGTCTTATCAGAAGAGTTGGGAACAAACCCACAAATGACAGCCAAATTTTGTAATGCTCTCACCGCAATGGGTTTCCTATTCAAAAACGGACAAGACTATTACAACACGCCATTGAGCAGCACTTACTTGGTTAAAGCTTCACCATTCAACCAGAGGCATCTTTTAGATTTAGAACGCGAAAGCAGAGAACGCCGTTGGTCAACATTTTCCAAAGTGCTAAAAGAAGGCTCGCAGAAATCACAAAGAGGCACAGGCGAAGCATTCACACGTGACTTCCTGTTAGCAATGGCTGAAGGAGCATTACGCGGTGGATTACAGAAAATAGTTGAAATTTTTTCAACTTTGCCTGAATTTAAAAACGCTAAAACTTTGGCAGACATCGGTGGAGGGCACGGCTTATACGCCATCGCATTTGCTCAAGCAAATCCTCAACTTGAAGCATACGTGGTAGATTTTCCACACGTAATTGATTCAATCACAAAAGAAGCAATTTCTGATTACAACATGACCGACCGGGTTCACACGATTTCTTGTGACTTCACCCAAGGTGACCTCGGAGGAAAATATGATGTAGTTTTTGCGTCAGACTCAATGTACAAACCGCATAATCAGATAGTGCCGTTACTTGAGAAGGTTGCTTCAAGCCTAAATAAAGACGGAATTTTGGCTTCGAAACACTGGTTCTTAAATGAAGAAAAAAGCAGTCCTTTGACAGCTGTTTTCTTTGATTTGAAAATGTCTTTTGAAAAACATGGTGACCTCCCTAACGAGCTGTTCACGTTGGGCGAATACATCAACGCACTAAATCAAGCAGGCTTACAGGTTCAAAACGTTACTGACATTAATGGCCCATTTGACCCGTCAAAGCTGGTTATTGCTAAAAGGTGCTGATTATGAGTACACAAGTAACTATGCTTAAGTTAGAAAATGTTGAAGGGGTTGATACGCTTGAAGGGTTAATGAGACCCCTCTCAGTCAACGAGTATGTATCCGTAATCCACTCAACCTTACCCCCACAATCAAAAACAAAACCACATTCTCACAAGAGCAACAGCGTTATTTTTCTTCTTAAAGGGCAACTTGAACTTACATCAAACAACGCTACCTTCACAATGACACCAGGAAACATAGCAGTTATTCCAGCTAACACCGTAGTTGGAATCAACAATTCTGATGTTTCCACAGAAATACTCATGATATCAGCACCACCAAGCAGCAAATCTGTTGAAGAACTGAAAAGTAAACTTCAAGCTTTTTCCAAGAAAAAGGGTGAATAATTTGATACTCACACAAGACATGAAAGATATTCTAAAAAGCAACGTTTGCTATCTCGCAACAAGTTCAAAAAACGGTAAACCAAACGTTGTACCAATGGGTTTGGTCCAACCGATTGATGATTCTACAGTAATGATAGTGGATGTTCGCATGAATAAAACTATGTGTAACTTGTCTGAAAATGAACAAGTTGCCCTTGCAGTGACAGACTCCGCTAAAATGCAGGCATACCAGTTAAAAGGCAAAGCGAACGTGGTAACTTCCGGAGAAATTTTTGAAAACGCTAACCTGTTGGTTAAAGAAAAAGCAGTCATCAAAAGCAAAAGACTACAAGAACGACTTAAAACAACCACTGATCCAGTAATTCGCAAAAAAATCGAAGCTATGCTTGACAATAAATCGGTACCCAAATCTGCAGTAATCATCAGTATTGAAGAAATCTACTCAACCATGTCAACTGTGTGATACCGAGGTGAAAAAAATGTCAACTAATAAAAACAAACAAATTTTAAAGTATGTAAGTGTCGCGTTAATTGCAATAATCATCATTTCCGGAGGAGCGTATGCTCTAAATCTTTTTACTCCAGCATCTAATCCACAAACGTCTCCATCGCCTTCAACTTCGCCAACACAAACACCCTCATCATCGCCAACGCCAAGTTCAGCTACCTCTCCATCACCAACCGCAACGACTTCAGCTACCCCAAACCCTACAGCAACACCTGAACCAGAAAATGAAAACATAACAGTTACGGATATGGTTGGACGAACGGTTACTCTTCCTAAAAACGTAAACACCGTTGTAACAACTGTACCAGATACATTAAGGTTAGTAGTGATGCTTGGAGCAGTTGACAAAGTAGTTGGTGTAAGCTCCTATGTCAGTATGGGTTACGCACCTAAAATGGAAGACATACTAGCATACCCTGAATTGGCAAATGTTTCACAAGTTGGTGCTTCATCTGAAGTTGACGCCGAAATGATAGCGCAGATACAGCCAGACGTTGTCTTCCTATACGCACCTTACTCTAACCTTGTAGACTCTATCGAAGAAACAGCACATGTCCCAGTAGTATGCATCTCTGCAGGATCATATGGAAGCCAAGCAACCGGAGATTTCTATACCGCAATAAGACTAGCAGGAACTATACTTGGCAAAGAAGCAGAAGCAGAAGCAATCGTCACATATTACGAAGAGCAAATCAGCAACATACAAAGCAGGGTAGCAAGTATTCCTGAAAGCGAAAGAAAAACAGTTTTCCTTGCTAACTGGGCTAACCGTCAAGGAACAGGATGGACAACTCGTGATTATTGGCCAGTAACCATTGCAGGCGGAATTAATCTTGCTCAAGACCTAACAGCAAACTACATGGAAGTCGACAAAGAACAAATTTTAAGTTGGAACCCAGACGTGATTTTCATACACGGTTACAAAGGCAAATCAGCAGTCACTGACATCCTCAACGACGCATTACTTCAAGGAACTACCGCTGTACAAGATGGCGAAGTGTATGGTCTATTTGGTCCTTACATTGGTTCAGACCCTAAAATGTGGCTTGTAGACATGTACATGGTTGGAAAAACGTTGTATCCAGAGCAGTTCAGTGACGTTGACGTTATTGCCCAAGGACACGCGGTCTTCGAGCATTTCTACGGCGATTCAGGCGCACAAATCTTTGATGAAGCACTTGCAAACAGAGGCATGTATCTTTCAGACGCTTTGACACCATAGGTGAAAACAAATGACGACAAAAGAGAACACTTCAACGATGAACCGCCAATACCGCAATTTCACAAAGCGGCGAGTATTGTTTCTCTTTGCCGCCTCTATTCTCCTTTTTTCAGTTTTGATATTCTCACTTTGTGTAGGTTCATCAGGCATAAGTCTGTCAGAAGTTTGGAAAGCGTTACTATCACCTTTTGAAACATCAAGCAGTGATCCAGCTAACTTGATTGTTTGGAACAGCAGATTACCAAGAGCTTTAGTGGCAATTGTTGCTGGAGCAGCGTTATCTTTAGCTGGTATAGTGACTCAAATTTCTACAAGAAACCCCTTAGCGTCTCCATTCACGTTAGGCATATCCTCAGCGGCAGGTTTTGGAGCAGCCTTGATGATTACACTTGGCGCAGGCACAACACTTACGACGTCTTTAGGCGGTTTTCAGGTAACTAATTATTATTTAGTGTTTGTAGGTTCATTTATTGTCTCATTACTTGCTACAGCAATCATTTTTTTGATGATGAAATTTAGAAGCGCAAGACCAGAAGTAATCGTGTTAATTGGCATTGCAATGAATTTTCTTTTTTCAGCAGCAATTTCATTTGTTCAATATTTTGGAACCACCGAGCAAGTTGCTGCAATAGTATTCTGGCTTTTTGGAAGCTTATCTAAAATCACGTGGACTTCATTTTGGACGTTAGGTTTAGTCTTCACTTTAACGTTTATTCTGCTTTACAGGTGGGGCTGGAAATTTAACGCGCTATACATGGGTGATGATGTTGCAAAAAGTCTGGGTGTAGATGCAGAAAAAACAAGACTAAGATGTGTAACCATAGCCTCACTGATTACTGCAACCGTTGTGTCTTTTCTGGGCGTTATCAGTTTTGTTTGTCTTGTATCACCCCACATAGCTCGACTTATAGTGGGCAGCGACAGCAGATACCTTATTCCCGCGTCTTGCCTTGTAGGAGCAAACATACTACTCATTGCAGACACTGTTTCAAGAACAATATTTTTGCCGCTTATACTACCAGTGGGCATTTTAACGTCATTTCTGGGTGTTCCGCTATTTTTGTATCTAATAATTAGGAGGAAAGATTTTTGGTAAAAATTCAAGTTGAAGAAGTATTTTTCAAGTATAGAGATGGACTTCAAGCCTTAGACAACGTTTCAATGGCTATGCAAGAAGGCGAATTCGTTTGTCTAGTTGGCCCGAATGGTTCAGGCAAATCAACCCTGCTTAAGTGCCTACTCAAAATTTTCAAGCCTCAAAATGGCAAAATAATTCTGGAAGGGATAAACCTTGAACAGCTTACTTTGTCAAGTCTGGCAAAACAAATTGGGTATGTGCCTCAAAGTATGCAGCATGTTTTTCAAGTTACAGTTTTTGAAGCAATACTAACGGGGAGGATTCCGCATCTTGGTTGGGCTCCTAAAGAGTCAGACCTTAAAAGCGTTGAAGAAATCATGAAGCTTTTTGAAGTAGAAGCTTGGGCGTGGCGTTCTTTATCGGCGCTTAGTGGAGGTGAACGCCAAAAAGTCCTAATAGCCATGACGTTAGCTAAGGAACCACACATTCTGCTTCTGGATGAACCTACAAGCAATCTGGACCTTAAACACCAATTAGAAGTCATGGACATCCTAAAACGGTTAGTCAAAGAACAGAAGCTTACAGTTGTCATGGCTATTCATGACCTTAATTTAGCCCTTCAATACGCCGACAAAGTGGTAATGATGAAAAAAGGCAAAGTAATTGCTCAAGGCGCACCCTTAACAGTATTTACTAAAGAAAACATTCAAGACGTTTTCGGTGTTGAAGTCGAAATTGCAGACAAGAACAGAAACCCATACATTAGACCAGTAGGTGCAACCAAAAGAAGAAAAGAGCTCGTAAAAACAAACTAACCAATCAGGTGGAAAACAATAGGTTATTGTCATTTTGACCAAGTAACTCTAAAACCTGCAGTACCAAGTTAAAAGAATGCTTTTTACTGTTAAACTTGACAATAACCGAGTAATCCAACCGTTTCCCAGTTTTCAACAAAAACTCGACAGCTTGAACAGCACTTTCCAAATGAAACTTTTCAGGGTTCTTGTAGACTTTTACAGCGTCGATGATGCCTTCCGGCTCAATGTAAGCGTCAGGGCAAGTTTGCCTGAGTTTCGCCAAAAACCCTGTGAGGGCAGTGTAGGTTTCGGCAGAATTGACTCCATCAAAACGCCTGCAGGCAGTTACGTAGGTTGGTTCTAACTCTTGC
>JAWRIR010000045.1:0-32469 GCA_040268405.1 Thermoproteota archaeon
GTTTCTTTGGTTTTACGGTAAACTTCTTCAGCCCGCATTTTTTATTCCTCAATTATTTGTTTTAATGACTCGATTAGTTTAGCGTTCATTTCTGGCAAACCAACAGTTACACGGAAACAGTTATCATACTGCAGCAGTTTGCCCCACTTCTTTAGCATAACGCCACGCTTCAGCAGTTTCTCATATACGGTGTCAGCAGGCATCTTTGTGTTGATTAGTATGAAGTCAGCTTGCGAATCAAACGCTTCTACGCCTTCTATTTGGTTAAGTGCCTTTATGAGTTTTCCCCGCTCCGCCTTCAAAGCTGCAACCGCAGTTTGCATGATATCCATGTTTTCCAGCATCTTGACGCCCATACGGATGGTAAAGCCGCTTACTGGGTAGGGCAAGGGAGCTTTTTCTGTCAAGATTTTTGCAAGTTCAGGATTAGCAACTGCATATCCAAGGCGCAACATGGCAAGCCCGAACGCTTTGGAGAATGTCCGCAGAATAATCATGTTTGGAAACTCACGAATACGTGGCACAAACGAGTAGTCTGCAAACTCGCCGTACGCTTCATCTACAATGACTATACCTGGGAATGCTTTTGCGAGTGTTTCAATGTCTTCGGGTTTCATTTGATTGCTTGTTGGATTGTTTGGCGAGCACAAATAGAGTAACCGCGTTTTTTCTGAGAACAATGCAAGCATTGCTGGTACGTCAAGCTGAAAATCAGCCTTCAATGGTACTGTGACGTATTCGCCTTCTTGGCGTTTCACGCAAAGCCTTGGAATCGCGAATGAGGGTGTGAATGAGGCTGCAGTGTCGCCTTTTTCTACAAAGAGGCGTATCATGCGGTCCAATAGTTCGTCGCCTGCGTTGCCGATGACTATGAACTCTTCGGGTACCCCCATGTATTGGGCTACTTTCTTTACCAGCTTGGGCACTTCGTCTTCTGGGTACATGCGTAGGTCAATCTCGTCAGCCACCTCTTTAATCAGGGGTGTTTGGCGGCTGCGGTCAACAAAGAGGTTCTCGTTAAAGTTCAGCTTAACAATCTTGGAAGTGTCTGTGCCGATTTGTTTTGCTAAGCCTTCGGGTGTAACACCTGCCGAGTAACAGTCAATTGCTTGAAGCTTCTGCTTTTTCTGCTCTATCCATTTACGGTAAGCCTCGCTCATTTTTCGAACCTCGCGGCTATTGACTTGTAGTGGTTAGGCAGGTTTTCAGCATCTGTTATCACTTTGACGCTGTCTCTTACTCTTTCTAAACCTGTTCGTGTGCTTTCAACTATGCTTACTCGCCGCATGAAGTCAAACACGGACAACGCGGAGAATGATTGAGCAAACGCTCCCGTAGGTAACACGTGATTAGTTCCACTGGCATAGTCACTTAACGGTACGGGACTGTAGGGTCCAAGAAGGATTAAGCCCGCAACAAGTTCCTCCGCTAACTCTCTAGGGTTAGCAGTTAGAACTTCTAAGTGTTCAGCAGCAAACTGATTAGCTAAACATACCATTTCTTTTACTTTGCTACAGACTATTATGAAGCCATACTTTGCTAGTGACTCAGAAATTTTTTCTCCTCTCTGAGTGGACGCCGCAATCTTTGCAAGGTAATCTTGAACATTTTCTGCAGTTTTTTCTGAAGTTGTTATAAGTCCAGCAACGCTGTCTCCGCCGTGTTCTGCCTGCGAAATCATGTCATAAGCAATTAGTCGTGCATCTGCTGTTTCGTCTGCTACAATGAGAACTTCACTTGGGCCAGCTGGCATGTCGATGGCGACGTCGGTGGAAACCAAAACTTTTGCTGCGGTCACGTATTTGCTGCCGGGACCAACAATTTTTCGTACAGGCGCTATGGCTCTTGTTCCGTAAGCTAATGCTGCTATGGCTTGAGCTCCCCCTACCTTGTAAACTTCGTTAACACCGCAAATGTCAGAGGCAACCAGAACCAATGGGTTAACTTTGCCACGGGCGTCTGAGGGTGAAACTACCACTATTCTTGGTACTCCAGCGATTTTGGCTGGCACAGCAGTCATTACGACTGTGCTTGGGTAAGCCGCTTGGCCACCGGGAACATAGCAGCCGACACTATCCATTGGTTTTAGAACTGTTTGAATGGATATGCCTTCGCTGTTCTGTTTTACCTCTGTTTGTGTAAGTAACTGTTTTTGGTAGTTGCTGACTCTTTCTTTCATGAATCTTAAAGCTGCAAGTTGTTCGGGGCTGGTTTGACTGTATGCTTCCTTGACTTCTTCAGATCTAACTTTTAAGGTTTTGAAGGTAAGTTCGGCTTTGTCAAATTTTTGCGCGAACTCTATAAGTGCTCTGTCGCCTTCTGTTTTGACCTTGTTTATTATGCCTTTTACGTTTTCTTCCAGTTCCGCGGTGGCTTTTTGGTCTGCCTGTTGCCGCTTAAACCAGTCGGAGGGCAGCGTCTGTGCTGTCCACTGCTTGACTATTCTGGCTTGCATTGGCATTCGTTTCTCCGCGCTATCTCATCTAGCGCTAAAACCTGCCGTGGCTCATACACCACTAAGCCCTGTGCGATTTTGCGGATTTTCGGTAAGAGCTCAATTAGGCAGTTTTTCTCGATAACAGTGTTTACGCTAACCCAAGTTTCATCTGCAAGCGGTGAAATGGTTGGGTTTTTCAGTGCTGGCAACTCTGTGAGTAAGGTTTGCAGATTTTCTTTCTTTACGTTAACAAAGATGTGTATGCGTTTCTGTCCATCTACAACACCCTTGAGCAGTGCGACTACGTCGTAGATTTTTTCGCGTTTTTCTGGGTCTTCAAGGGCTTTCTTGTTTGCGATTAATGTGGCTGCTGAACGCAGGACTGTGTCGATTATTTTGAGGTTGTTTGCTTCAAGAGTTGTGCCTGTTTCTGTTACGTCCATTATGCAGTCAGAGTTTTCTGGGGGTTTTGCTTCTGTTGCTCCGAATGATAGGAAGATTTTTGCTTTTGAGTTGTCGCCTTTTCTCCACCATGGAGTTACGAGCATTGGGTCTTGGTCGCCGAAGCGTTTCTTGTAGTTTGGTTGTGCTTTGAGGTAGTCTGAGGCAATGTTTAGGTATTCAGTGCTGACACGGAAGTTCTTACCTTGACTCCAAATGTACTCCATATACTCGTTCATGTCTTTCTGGGCAACATCTTTAGGAACTGCTATGACAAGGCGGATTTTTCCGTACTCTAGGTTCTGGAGGATTGCGACGTCTGCACGGTTTTCTTTTACCCAGTCCTCGCCGGTGATGCCTATGTCTTGTAGGCCTTCGCTTACAAACACTGGGATTTCTTGTGGTCTTAAAACTTTGATTTCTATTTGTGGGTCGTTAAATGATGGGCGGTATGTGCGGTCCATTGCGCCAAGTTTGTATCCTGATTTATCAAAGAAGTCAGATGTTGCTTTTTGTAGAGAGCCTTTTGGAATGGCAAATTTTATTTTATCCATAAATTTTTTCACCTAAATTTTTAGAGAGTACCCTGAGGGGTTTTTTGTTTAGTGACAAAATACTGTTGAGAAAGATTGCGCCTAATACTAAATAAGAAAACGGTAAACTGCTTATGCTGGGGTTGTTGCTGTTAAGCTGAATGAAGGCAATCGCCTTGGATGAACGCAATCCCTCATCATATATCACTCAAGGACACCTTAGCAGGTTTCTTGCATATAAACCTGTTTCCAGAATATTTAACTATTCAAAAAAGGATTGACTACCTATAATGTTTAAGCAGTGTTTTTTATTTCGAAAACAAGCGGCGGAACCGAATTTTTCGTTTCCAACTTTATTCCAAATAATCCTTCCATAATTCCTTCCCAAAGTGGCGCGTCATTAAGAAACGGTGTTTTAAGCAGCAGGTACTTGTCTTTGAGGTAGAAATCGCCAAAACCTTGAACACGAAGCCTAGTAAAAACTGCTTCCCAATTCTCCTGTTTTGAAGAGTCAACGCCAAGGGTTGTTTCCATTGAGACTTTGAGGGCGTCTCCCATTTTTTTGCCTATGTCGTGCCATTTTTCTTTTGGAATGTTTTGGATTAGGATGTTGATTAATTCTACGTTGACAAAAGCGATTCTGCTGATTCCGCAGTAGTATTCTCCTGGGAACCGCCAATCGTAAATCATCATGCTTCGGTAGACGTCAAGCATTTTGGAGATTAATGGTTTGATTCCTGGTTCTTTGCCTTCTCTGATGAGTTGGTCTATGAAGTCGCGTTCATCCTTTTCTAGGATGATTGTGGTTCTTTTTGCTTCTTCGCTTGCTGGCTGCTCTAGCTTTTTCTTGCTTGACTGCATAATAGTTATTGCTCAAGTCATACCTAATATGCTTTACGTATTTTTGTGTAACAAACCTCCCTGACTTCAACTTGCAGCCTAATCATGCCGAGAACATAGATGTTTTACACGGACCTTGAATCAATGGACCTGTGGGGCAACTGCGGGCTTTGAACTTCCCCAACCTCTACCAAAGCATTCTCATCAAATGGGTTAATTCTCAAAGCCAAAGAGAACAGGTAGGGGTAGTCTATTTTAAGATGTTTCACATAATCCAGCCACTGCAAAATAAGCTGGTTATACGCTCTTTTCATATCCTCAGAAAGATGATCGTAGTCTGATTGAGGCAATGTTGTCAAATTGGGTCTGTTGACTAATTCATCGGTCAAATGGAGGATTGCTAAAAGCAAATTAGTGAAAGACTCATGTTCAACTAAATTCGGGTTGTCAAGCAAATTTAGTATAAACTGCCTTTTGTTTATCAAAAAAATCTTAACTTGCGTAAGGTCATGTCTTTTGCTATCCATGATGCCGCTGCGCTGAGCAATGTTTTGTTTTGTTTTTATGAAGTCTTTGTTTGACCACTCTTTTGTGACTAAGAGTTTTTTCTTAAAATCATCTGTGTTGGTATCAAATTTTAAGCATATTTTCAGTAAATCTGTGCCTACTTCGCTGAAAAACGTGTCAATTACTATATTGATTTTTTTCATGACGGACTGGTTTTCCCTGTAAACAAGCAAGCGGTGCAATACGAGCGTTACAATTAACACGTCTATGAAAAGAAAGGCTATATCGCCTATTAGGTAAATGAAAATGTGATGTAAATCTCCAAAAATCAAGTAATGAAGAAAATAGAAAGAGCCTGAAAGAGTTACTAGAATTGAAGCAAGAGCTATCTGCCAATTAAATTGTTTTTTCATTTTCAGCCCTCTCTCTAAAACACTATGAAATCTAACTATCAAATCTAAAGACCTTAAATTTTAACCATCCCGTTTGAAATCAAGTAATACCCATTGGATTTTTCAAAATAGGCAAGAAAATATCCTTTGCAAAAGAATACTTAATAAAATACGTGCCTCTTTAACAGGTCGCCGATGAAGAATCTTAAAAGCTGATTTGATGATGCACCCTAGGGTATCTGAGGCAAAACTTAGGTTACTACTTTCTTTCTGATAAGAAACAGCAAGTCTGCAACGCCGACAAGAAAAACAATAAACCCCAAAGCAACAGCAACAGAAAAACCAACACCTAACACTTCATTTAAAATCAAGGCAAAATACGTGGGTCCACCAAAAATACAAATCACTGCAACCATTATCAAAAAAACGCGCAAAAATTTAGATTCAATAGTTCCATAAGACATTTTGAACACCAAAAAACAGTTACTGTTCTGGTGTAATGTCTTCTTTTAGCCCCTCTTTTATCTCTTTTCCCAACGCCTTCATGAGGAATTTGAAAACCAAAAAGCCTGCTTCCTTGTCAGCTTTAAAGCCCAAAGTCGTACCTAACAAGCAGACGCCGTCAAGGTTGCGTTCTTTAGCTAATGCTAAGGTTAAGCCTGTGCCGCCGACAATTCTGCCTTTACTGTAAATGACTCCGCCTTTCTCCATGAAATCAGCTGCGAGACGGTTTGAGGTTGCTGCAACGAAGACTTCTGTTTTGTCTTCTGTGATTGGGACGCCGCCCATTGTTACGATGAATTTGCAGCCTAAAGATTCGGCAAAGTTCAGGACTTCTTCACAAACGCTGTAATGGGCTACAACGTCGTCGAATGAGGGTTGGATTTCGCCGCTCATTATGATTAGGTTGTTTTTCTCCATTGGAGCGTAATAGAAGTCGTATTTTGGCAGGTGCGCAACACCTTTTGAGGTTATTGAGATGTAGTCTGGGAACGAGGGTGAGTAGAGTTCCGCGAATGGTTTTGCTTCGAAAAACTTTACAAGTAAATGCGCTGCTATTCTGCCGACATTTCCAAAGCCTGGAAGCCCTTGAACAAAGATTGGGTTTTCAAGTGGCGGGTTTGAAAGCTGACGTAAGTATGGTTTATCCATTGCAACTGCCTTGCACATCTAAATATTCTTCACACTAAAATGCTTTTGCCGCTAAGGAGAAACGAAACTATTAATACCTGACAACTAAGTTTAATAGACTGCAAAAACAGAAAACTGTTTGCACCACTCGTAGCGGGGTGGGGTAGCCAGGATTAACCCGCTGGGCTCATAACCCAGAGATCGATAGTTCAAATCTATTCCCCGCTACCAACAACTCTTATTCTAAAAACAATTTTTCTCCAGAAAATCCTCTTTGCGCTTGCTTAAATCTATATTTTCTAAATATTTTATGTTTGAAATTCTTATTTGCCCTTGCTGCTCAATATTTTTTGTAAATAGCTTGGCGGCTACCTTACGTCTGTTCCAGTTTGCTTTGGCAGGCCGTTGGTACACTGCAAATACATTCTGCAGACATTTGGGCTGATGACCTGTCAAGGCTTTGCTTTGTGTTTAGTATTTATTTACTCGCGAACCTAACTGTTGGGTAACCGTGCCTTTCAATGACAAAATACAAAGCATTGCCCCTCACAACAGCATTCTGGAAACCCAAAACAGATTATCTATCAATCATTGTCAAAGCTGTAGCAGGTAAAGTGGCTGACGGCGACTTCGTGGTAGTTTCGGAAAAGGCAATTTCCACAGCGTTGGGCAATGTTTTGGATGAAAGCAAGATTGTTGCTGGAGGAAACGCCAAGTTTCTCGCTGGGTTTTGGATGCGAAACGTTTGGGGTTACCCGTTAGGTGTCCTGTGTCATTTTGGTCAGCGCCTGCTCCGTCGGCTTCGGCAGTACCCTTCTGCGTCGGGTGGCAAGCATAAGCAGGTTGCGTTGGAGTATGCGGGTTTGAGTCAGGCACTTATGTTTGGTTCTGAAGGCGCTATTGACGGGTCTAATCTGCCGTATTCGCTGGTTAGTTTGCCCCTGAAAAACGCTGCTGAAGTCGCCGAGCAGATCCGCGGGGAAATCCGTGCAAGGCTGGGGAAAAGGGTTTGCGTGGTTATTGTTGACACGGACAAAACGTACCGGTTTGGCAGCTTCTTTTTTACGCCTCGTCCTCGTCCGCTTCGGGGAATTCATTCGTTTAATCGGTTTGCATTGTTAGTGTATGTTGTTGGCAAGTTTTTGAGGCTCCGAAAAAGCTCTACGCCGCTTGCAGTTGCCGGTTGTGGGCTTGGGGCTGCGGAAGCGTTAAAGATTGCTAATATTGCTGATCGTGCTCGTGGTGCCGGGTCGGGGGCTACGGTGTGGGATATGGCTTCACGGTTTCATGTGCAGGTTAACGGTGTCACGTGGGCTATGCTTGCGCAAGTTGAACATAACCCTATAGTTATTATCAGAAAGACATAGTGATGCAATGAATCATTGGATAATTAGTGGAAGATTCAACATTGTTTGTGCTGGAATTGTTTTTTGCATAGTAAGACATAAAAATAAGCCTCAGACTTTTTAGGAAAAGACCGGGATTACCATGGAAGAGTCAATACAAAAATTAGATGCGTTCTTTAATCCTCGCTCAGTAGCAGTCATTGGTGCAACAAAGAAAGAAGGAAAAGCAGGTGCAGTTATTTTCAAAAACTTCGCCACAAACAAGCTACGAGGCGTATTTAAAGGCGAACTTTACCCAATTAACCCAAAAGAACCAGAAATTTTAGGTTTCAAATGTTACGAAACACTCAGCAAAGTCCCAGGCGATGTGGACTTAGTTGTTATTATTGTTCCAACAGGTGCCGTTGCAGGCGTCTTAGAAGAAGCCGGCGGCAAGAATACTAAAGCAGCAGTTATCATCAGCGCAGGTTTCAAAGAAGTTGGAAACCACAAGGCTGAAGAAGAAGTAATCGCTGTTGCCAAGAAACACGGTATACGCGTACTTGGCCCTAACTGTCTTGGCGTATTTTATGCTAAAACTGGTGTAGACAGTCTCTTTTTGCCAGAAATCAAGAAATTGTCAACAGGCAAAGAAGTTGTTGCTACTCCACGTCCAATGCCAGGAAACATTGCAATGATTACTCAAAGCGGCGCTTTCGGCTCTGCTGCCCTCGACTACCTTACAGGTCGCCAAATGGGTGTATCTAAATTCGTCAGTTTCGGTAACAAATGTGATGCCTCAGAATCAGACATTCTGGAATACTTGATGGAAGATGATGAAACACACGCTATCCTCATCTACCTTGAAGACATCAAGTCAGGCAAAGACTTCCTACGAATCGCAAAGAAAGTTACCCTCAAAAAACCAGTTGTTGTCATCAAGTCAGGCAAATCTGAAGCAGGCGCACGCGCAGCAGCCTCACACACAGGCGCAATCGCTGGTGCAGACAAAATCTACGATGCAGCCTTTGACAAGACAGGTGTTATCCGTGCAAAGAACATGGATGAATTCTTCGACATCGGCAAAGCCTTAGCAAGCATGAAACCGTCTGTTGGTTCAAACATCGGCATTTTAACTGATGCAGGTGGTCCAGGTGTCATGTGCGTTGACGAATGTGAAATTGTTGGCTTAACTGTTAACAAGTTCAGTGACGCAACCATTGCAAAGTTTGAGGAACTGAAAACAAACGGTACTATCCTTACAATCGCTGCAACCCACAACCCAGTTGACTTAACCGGCAGCGTTACCGATGACCAATTTATCGCTGCAGCTGACTTAATGTTCCAAGAACCATCACTCTGCGGCATCATCTTCCTCGGCTTACACCACATGCCAGGCTTACAAGAAAAATACATTACAGGCGTTGCAGAAATCGCGGCAAAATATGACAAACCAATCGTTGCATGCGACATCGGCGAAACCGAAATGGCACTTTACACAAGAAGCCACTTTGACCGCCTCGGATTACCATCATATAGTTCACCAGAAGACGCAGCCCACGCAATGAAAGCCCTGCTCACATACGGCAGCTACCTACAAAAGAACGGCGCACTAGACGCATACATCGCAGAATACAACAAACGCAAAGCAGCAACAACAAAACAGTAACCACAAGTTACTGCCCAACCTTTAATTTTATTTTTTGTTTCTTTTTTAAAAAATTGTTTTTTGCTTTTTAGATTGTTACTGTTACGGTTATTCCGTCGCCATCTTTGATGTTGAATTTGTTTCTTAGATTGCCTTCTGCTATGATTTCGAGTAGGTCTTTTGGGTAGCTGGGTACGTCTGGAACAACCACGTAGCAGTCGCTGTGGAAGATTTTTGCTTTGTAGAGGTATCCTGGTAGGTAACCGTTTTCGGGTTTAACCAACGCTCCATTCTGCGGTGTTAAGCTGGTGCGTTGCTTGGTGCTTTCTGGGGTTAAGTGCAGGTTTAGGGTTCCCGGGTAGGCTTGGAAACCGGTGATTTGGGTTAGTTGCTGTTTTACCCATGGCATTTCCAGAAAGATTTTGCCGTGTCCTTGCCCAGTGAAAACTGTCCCAGTAAACTCTAATTTTTTCAAAAATGGTTCCTCAAAAAAGGGTGTTTATTGTGGCTGCTGTTTTAGCCATTCGGCTACGCCCTTGAGAATCGGGTCAGACGAAATGTCCACAACAGGCACAATCATCTTCTCCTTCGTCTCAATAATGGGTGCAAACTTTGGCATAACAGCATACCCCAAATACGTCCAATATACTTTGCGTTTCTCAAGTAGCTCCTTAGCGACTGCTGCTGTGGACGCTGGTAACGGGAAATACAAGAACACTACCCCATCAACCCAGTACAATCCTGCCAGTTTACCTCCTGCAATAACAGAAGTAAAACGTGCAAGCTCCTCAGGGCTGCTGAAATGGTTCTTCTCCATAACAACAATTTCGCTGAAAGGCTCATAAGAAACAGTGACAAGAGGTTTGCTCATGGAATAATACCAACCTAATTAGGTAACAAAGAAGCAAACGCTCCCCTTTTAACATTACTAGTGCTTTATTGCGAGATAAAACCAATTTATTGAATCGTATTTGGGTTTTTTCATTTGTTTGTTATTTGAAAAAAGGTTGTATGACCAGTTGGTGGCTGTCTAGTGGGGGAAAGGCTTATATGGCAATTGCTACTATGCTTAGCATAATTGCTAATCAGTAATACTTAGCATGTTAAAGGATTAAGAGTCTGCATGAAATCGCCGCTAAAAATACCCAACACAATACTATCTTCAGATAAAATACAGACGTTACCCCCAAAAGAAAAAGACTTTTACATACGAAACGTTATTTTGGAAATTCTTCGATTGAACTCGATGAAAGGATTAACAATTTCTCAACTCGTTGAAGCCACTGGATTCAATCGTATGACCTTGAGTAAGCACTTGGATATTTTGGTCGCAACAGGCGAAGCATACAAAGTGCAACGAGGAAATGTTTTTATTTTTTTTAAGAACGGCAAGCTTGTCGATGAATCAGACATGGGTAGCATTATTTTCGTTGACAAAATCTACACATTCTACAGGTTAGAAAATAACGAAGGCGTTTTTGTTTACATTCAAGAAAAAGATTTAGACGAATTTAGAGTACCGCAGGTGAAAGGTGGTGTAATGATTAGCATGAGGGATGTACCAAATTTCATCCTCAAGTTTCAAGAATTTATTTCTAAAGGTGCGTCTGAATGGAAAACGAGCTGAAAATTATTGTAAAAGAAGAACATAGAGATAGATACACAAGAATAACTCAAACTAAAATTGGTCAAAAAATAATACAAACTCCTAGTTTTTGCATTCAACTTAAAGATTCGGCTGAACTTGAGTTAATGCTAAGATTGAAGGAGCAATCGCATTGTGAGCGGTTAACTGCTAACTCTGTTAGCTTTGTGGACCTTAACAACGCTTTATGGCATTTACAACCTAATATCCCGCGAGATGTTTTTGGGGTGATGCGACAGGATAAGTATCACTTATTTTTTGAGAATCAGGTTTTGCTGATTGATAAAAGTCTGGAATATTTATACTATCAAAATAGAATGCACGGCTTCTTTAATAATCCATACACTCCAAGAATAATTATCGATTACCTCAATAAATTAGAGCGAATAAAAGATGGTTCTGATGGCAATAATGCCTCAGCAAAATCTTTTGAAAGTAAAAAAGAATCACTTCATCGAGAATTTTGGCACGAGTTATCTGACGAAAAAAGTAAGGAGTCAAACAAAAAACGGTTTGACTTAATTAATTCTTTTCTAAAATGTGATCTTGACTACAAAGCTGATGTGACAATACCTGCCGTTCCATTGGTTGATAACGAAAATATGCTTGAAATTGCCAAAAAAATGAATTCTGATACCAAAGAGCTTGCAAGAGGTAAGAAACCCTGTGCTACTTATTTTCTTTTCAAGAATTCTGTGCTCTCTAACTGGTCATTACTGGATAAAGCTCTCGAATACATAAATGAGAACTCTAGAGAATCTTTGACGGTAATTAAATTCAAGTATTTGGACTTGACGAATAAAGACCGGCAAACTGAAAGGGATAATTATAGAGATTTTATGTCTGCTTTGGAATTTTTTGGACGTAGTTATCGCAATCGCGCATGCTTGGTCCTAGAAAATAATTGTCAAAGTTTTGTTTCGCATGCTGGTTTTGATATAGTCTCAAGTTCTTTCACAAATTACGATATTGAAAGTAGTTTTGGAAAGTACGCCCCATATGGGAAATACCTTGACCCTAAACTGCTTATTCACAGGCCTTGGGCAGATATGGTGACTATGTATGATGCGAAAGGTGTTTTACCCCATGCTTGTCCTTTCTGTAAGAGTGTTACGGCCCGTAAGTTGCCTGATTTGAAGCCTTCTGACTGGTCAGTGATACGAAGAGGTCATGTTGCTTATCTAATGGACGAATGGTTCGGTTATCTCGCTAAATCTATTAAAGATGATAAGAATGTTGAACTTGTGATTGACCGTTTGGCAAACTCTAAAATACAGATACTTAAAGATTTATTGCCGAGAGGTTGGTAATTGGTTCAAAAAAGTGTTTGAATCAGTTATTTTTTATCTTATTAACTGATTATGTTTATAAAATAAGTTTCATTTCAACGGAATATTGGAAAAGATGATATACGCTTAGGGCTAAATGTAGGTGTGAGGAAGCACAATGGAAGCGAAGGAAGTTAATGCAGAGTTTACTATACATACTGATAATTGGAATACACTCGGATTAATTCAAAAAGTTTTTATCGAAAGTGAGCGAACCAAGGTTCCACTTAAGATAGAGATTAAAAGTGGGTCATTTGAAAGTATTGTTCACTTAATAGCTGATTTAGCTACTATCGCTACTTTTATGTCTAGTTTGGTTATTTATTTTGCTAATAAGCGAAAAAATGGCAAACCGCTTGAATTTGTGAAAATTTCTCATGATGCTGCTTACGCGGTTGCTTGGGGGCATTTAACGAAAACTGTCAAGGTAAAAAATTTTAAACTGATTAAAGCGTTCCCCGACACTGCAGGTGATTATCATTTCGAATTTGGCGATAGTGCTGGCTATAGGCATTCTTACATTATTTTTAAGAATTTTCAAATAAAATACTCTCGTCGTTAGTACTGAAATATCTGAGCTTGTTACTAAATGATTTGATGTATGGAGTCTAGGAAGCAATAAAAACAGCTTTTTGAGCCTATTAGGCTCTTACTCTGTGTAAATGCTAGAAACTATAGCGTTTACTTCTTTTTCTTTATGTGTTGTTGGATTGCTTTTTCTATTTCTTCTGATATGACGCCGCCATGGGTTTTGCCGTGAGTTTCTACTAAGTATTTCATGAATTGGTCCCAGACGTCTGCTTCAATGTATATTGTGGTTCGTTTTTTCAAGTTGTGTTGTGCCTCAGTAACGTTATGACGTCATAACCCTAAATGTTTTATACAACTTGATGTCATAACATCATAACATCATAACATCATAACATCAAAATAAGGAGACCCCCAAAATATGTTAACCAAAAAAGCAGTTATTGTTGTTGAGTTAGGTTATGAGTCAGCCCAAGCGTCAAACACCCAAATAGAGCGGGACATTCGAAAAGAAGCCCAGATTCCTTGGTGCAGCAAAATCCGAAAAATCAACGTCTACAACCAATAACCCCTCTTCAGCTTTAGGTGGCAAAGTCAATGGTTCCTTGTCCACGATGCGGCAAAAACCTAACCAAACCCGTACGCACGCTCGAGACGTTTCTCTTCAGGATAGACGATTACGAATGCGACAGCTGCGGAAAACGTTTCGAAGCTATAAGTTAACCAACCTATTAGGATCCTATTAGAAACTATATGCAGAAACCTATAGGGGGTAGGTCATTCCGATAGGGGTAGGCTCTACCTGTGCCTTTCCAAGCCCAAATCCCTAAGGGGGGTAGGTGTTATTGGCTGAAAACCAAGCCATTAAATGTTGAAAATTAGGGCTAATTGGCTGCTGTTCAAGGTTAGCAAAGAGGCAAGGTTTTCCTTTCTAAGATTGCCCAACAATGAATTGCCTCTTAAAAGATGCGGTATCGCTTCCTGTTTGAGCGTTTCAAAATTGGAAGATTTTTTTAATTGGCGAAATTTTTGCGCTTTTTTCTTTATTTTTCCGTTGAAAATTTTTTGTTTTTTGTTTTTAAGGCTAAAATAACGTTTTTTTGGTACATACTCTAATATAGTTCATTTGACTTTAAAATGGTGTTAGAATTCAAAGAAAGAGTGGAACCCTTAACTGGCTTTTTCTTAACACTATTCTAATTAGGATTGGCGTAAGCCAACTTTGGAATTCAGTAATGTGTAAATTTACAATATGTACAGCCATTTGGCAGTATCAGAAACTTGGAAATTAGCAGGTAAAGGAAAACAAGCTTGGACAGCTTTTAGGGGCGGGGCAATAGTATGAGTATGATAAGTAAAACAAGGTTAATAATGGCAATTCGTGGATACAAAACGTTAACAAATCAGCAAAACGTGAACCACACGGATATTTCGGCACTTGACAGTTTTAACAAAAAGATACTTTTACGTGTAATAGACTCTTCAAATAACCGTTACGCTGATTTAAGCGACGTATTAAAACTGACTGAAAAAGTTAAACTTGATGCTTACGATTCTGCCTTTCTGATAAGTAATAATTTTACTGAAAGCGCAATTAATGAAATGGAAAAACAAAACATTCAATGCATCTCAAACAGTTATATGCCTCCTTTTGCGATTGAAGACCTCTATAGGGCAATTTTACGTTGTGCAAGTAATCAATGCAATAAGACTTGTGGAAAAACTCCTGAAGATATCTCTGAATGTGCCGCGATTAAAGACGCTGACCTTTGTAAAACAAGATTCCTTGTTACAAATGCAAAAGCTCATTTTAAGGCTGGAACTGTTGGTTTACTAAAAAATGATCTTAAAATTGCTTTAGCATCGGGTCAATAACACTTTTAGGAAATGATTTTGTGAAGATAAACAGTTTTGTTGTAAAATCTGAGCGTGTAGGCGGTAGCAGAATTCGAGGTACTGTAGAAAAAAGCGGTTTGGAAAACCAATAACCCTTAACACCTCGCAGTTATCTCCGTAAGTTACCTAAATGTTTAAGTTAAAGCAACTTCTTAAAGACCAAGTTAATTCGTCGCTATTTTTGTAGCTTAAAATTAACAGGACCAAAAAGTTATGTCTGATAAAGTTACAACCCAAATAAAATGTAGTGACTGCGGCAAAACAGCCACCGTTAATTTTAAGCCCTCCCCAGATAGACCAGTTTATTGTCGTGAATGCTTACCTAAGCACAGAAACTCAACTCCAAGAACAGACTCGGGCAATCGAATGCAAACAAGACGTGCGAGCTCCGATACTGGCGATCAAGCATGGTCTAGACGCCGGGAAAGTTGGAAATAACCAAGCACACGTTTGAAACCCTCTTTTTCAAATAGACGAGTGCCAGTTCCGGTTCAGTGCGGCAAACACTTTGAAGCAATCAGCTACTCAGTCTGTTTGGAAAATGAGTGGTACGAGTCGTTCTTTTGCAATAAATTTTGAGTTTTGTTTATTGTGTTTCTTTTTTGCTAAAAGTTATATTCAGAACGTGCTTAATTGTCGATGGGTGGTTTGTTGTGAGTGAGGTTGAGTTGGTTAAAATTAGTGTTAAACGTAAAAAAGGCAAGATTTTTTATGAAATTAATTGTGCCAAGGAAGTTACGGGTGAAGAGTTGGCGCATTATTTGGATGGAATAATTGCGGGCATCTGTAATTGGAAACCTGAGGTTTGCCAGGAAGCTGAGAAATCAGTAAGCGGTACAATAAACTAAAAACGTCTAAAACTAACCCGCTTATTTGGCGCCTATTAGAAACTATATGCAGAAACCTATAGGGGGTAGGTCATAATGGTGCTTTTCCAAGCCATTAGCATGTTGAATTTCAATGCTAATTTCTTTGGTTGGCTTGGTTAGTGATGATGTTTGGTTGTTTTTCAAGGTCAAGATTCTCTTTGGCCTTCTGCTGTTGGGGATGTGGAGGCATGGATGATAAGTTGATGCTTATCTTTGAATTCTCAGTCAAATACAGCAGCACAACCGAAACCACCAAAATAGCCGCTGAAACAGTGAAGGTCACGTAGTATCCAAGGTAGAAGGATATGAATCCTGAGATGAAGGAGCCAATCATTGTTGCGGCGCCTGCTAAGGCACTGTAAACTCCCAGCATTGAACCGTTACGTCGGGGGCTCAACGAATGAAAAACCAGCGTGTTTGAAGCCGTGTAATAAATGGCGTAGGCAATTCCTGCAATGAGCGGATACAAAAACAAGGCTGGAACCGCAATCCAAGACCCAGTTAACGCGAACGCGAAAAACCCTAGCAGTCCCAACCCAGCAGCCCGCAAGATTAAGCCTGTAATGGTGCTTTTTATTGGCGACTTATGCTCCGTGTAAGAGCCTGTGTAATGGAACGAGACTATCTGAACAATCATTCCAGCCATTATCACCGCGAAAATCAGCAAACTGGAAACGTCATTAGCTTTTAGTAACGGAACAAAAGACGTGTTAAAGACGCCTGATGAGAGGAAAAACCCGAAAATCGCCATGTAAAGCAGCATGGTGTGTCGGACCATTCCGTAGGGTAGTTTTCTGAAAATTCGTCTAAAATCATGCGTACTTGGCACCTTCAAGAATAGGTAGGGTGAATGGCTTAGTCGGTGGAAGAAACTGTGCTTGTTCATAAGCATTATTTGGCGTTCAAACACCATCGGCGGCTCCTTAATCAGAAAAGAAGCCAACCCCGTGGAAAGCAGCGAGAAACCAGCTAAAGGCACCACCAAATACTCTATAGGCACATAGAAAGACCACGCCATCCCCAAAAGCAAACCGATTGTTTGGCCGATGCTGGAAATCATTGAAAACGTGGCAAACGCGGAAGCCCATTTGGATTTTTGTTCAGTTTCCACAACCAGCAAGTTAAGCGGCGTAGTCGAAGCCATTATGGCAATCGAGAACAACGCGTACAATATAGAAACCATGTAGGTTGATGTTGCAAAAAGGAACAGCAAAAGCAGTAGGGGTGTTACCAGAAAACTGCATAGCACCAAGAGTTTTCGTCGGTGAAAACGGTCAGTAACGTAACCCCAAAGTAAAGCGGCTGGAATGCTTACAGCGTTAAACAGAGTAAGTGCCAATCCAACTTCCACTACAGTGCCGTTAAGGTTCAAAATCAACAATTGCACCAAAGTAGAAACGGGACCCAACGCTATGTTGAAGGGCAGGACTGCGCTAACCCACAAGGATTTGTTGCCGTTACTAAAGAAACTCGAATTCAACTTTTAAGCTCCCAAACACAGAATGAGAGCACTGTTTTTGCACTTGCCAACGCTAAAGTCATAACCTCAAAAGCAATCAAAATAATTAAAATTTTCTTTCAGCAATCGTTCAATTAAATCAGTTTAGCTTCTAAATGCCAAACTTCTGCCAACCTATTAGGATCCTAATAGTGGTTCTATGCTGGAACCTATAGGGGGGGTAGGTCAAAACTAGGCTGTAGCTTCTAAGGGCTAATTTAGCCACCTTTGGATTGTTAAAAACTGTGTGCATTCGCCGCGCCACGGAAACTTGCTTGCTGTTATGTTGCCTGTTTTTGTAGTGTCGTTGTGGGTTGCTTGTATGCTTTGTAGGAGAAAATTAATATGGTTTAGCTGTGTCACAGTTTTGGTAGTGAACTTGTTATGATTAAAGTTGGAATTAACGGGTTTGGAAGAATTGGCAGACTTTTATACCGAGCCGCACTTGAACGTAACGCAAACATTGATTTTGTTGCTATTAACGACCTTGCAGACGCAAAAACCAACGCGCAACTGCTCAAATACGACAGCGTTCACGGGCGTTTCCCCGGAACCGTTGAAGTAGACGGCAACGACTTAGTTGTTAACGGTAAAAAACTAAAAGTTTTAGCCCAAAGAGACCCAACACAGCTCCCATGGAAGGATATGGGAGTTTACTTAGCCGTGGAATCAACCGGCTTATTCACTAACCGTGAAGGCGCATCAAAACACCTCCAAGCAGGCGCCAAAAAAGTTCTCATTTCCGCACCAGCAGAAAACCCAGACGCAACCTTTGTTCTAGGCGTAAACGAGGACACCTATGACCCGGTAAACCACAATATTCTATCAAACGCCAGTTGCACAACAAACTGCCTCGCACCAATCAGCAAGGTATTGCAAGACAACTTTGGCTTAGAGAAAGCCCTCATGACCACATGTCACAGCTACACAAACGACCAACGCATCCAAGACTTGGTCCACAAAGATCCACGCAGAGCACGCGCAGCAGCAATCAACATTATCCCAACAAGCACTGGAGCCGCAAAAGCCATCGGTCTTGTCTTGCCAAGCTGCTCAGGTAAAATGAACGGCATCTCACTACGTGTCCCAACACCAGACGTAAGCATCGTCGACTTAACTGCAGTCTTAGGCAAAGAAGTAACAAAAGAAGAAATCAACCAAGCAATGAAGCAAGCAGCAGAAGGACCATTAAAAGGCAAACTCCAATACACAGAAGACCCAATCGTCTCCAGCGACGTTTTGCACAGCACCTACTCGTCAGTTTTCGACGCTCAACTCACAATGGTACTTGGCGAAAAGAGCAATTTTGTCAAAGTTTTTGCTTGGTACGATAACGAGTGGGGCTTTAGCAACCGTATGGTTGACTTGATCGAGCTTGTTGGCAAAAAAGCCAACCTTTAATCTGGGTTAAGCAATCAAACTTAAATAAAACCCTTTTTTCTTAACCCCTAAATCATCCCTAATGGAGCGTGTGGGAAAAATGGTGAATTTCAAAACTTTAGACGACTTTGAAGTGAAAAACAAAACTGTGATTGTACGCGTAGACTTTAACTCTGAAATTGACCCACAAACAAAACAAGTCGCAAACGACACCCGCATACGCGCCCACGCTTTAGCAACACTTAACGAGCTTGCAGAAAAAGGCGCCAAAACCGTTGTCTTATCTCACCAAGGACGCAGGGGCGACCCTGACTACACCACCCTTAAAAGCCACGCAGAAGTTCTCCAGAAAATCCTCAACTGCCCCGTAAAATATGTTGATGACCTTTTCGGAGAAAAAGCCAAAAACGCCATCAAACAGTTGCAGGGCGGAGAAATCCTTGTTTTAGAAAACGTCCGCAGCTGGGATGGAGAAACCAAAAAAGGAAGCCCAGAACAGCAAGCAAAAACCGCTTTGGTTCAAAATCTTGCTCCTCTTGCAGATATTTTTGTCAGTGACGCTTTTTCTGTTGCTCATCGTGATAACGTTTCTATGGTTGGATTCACCGCAGTTTTGCCAAGTGCTGCTGGAAGAATCATGGAACGCGAATTAAAACATTTAAGTAAAGCCTTGGAAGATCCGCATCACCCTTGCGTGTATGTTATGGGTGGAGCAAAAGCTGATGACAGCTTAGAAATCAGCAAATACATCCTTAGTAACGACGTAGCCGACCACGTCTTGTTAGGCGGAGTAACTTCACAACTTTTCATGGCGGCAAAAGGCGTCGATTTAGGCCAAAAAACCATGGATTTCTTGGCAAAAAAAGACCTCCTCAAATTCATTCCTGGAATACAGGCGCTCTTGGCAGAGCATCCAGAAAAAATCCTGCTCCCAATAGACGTCGCATTAGAAGTCAACGGCAAACGCGCCGAAATTCCAACAAGCCAGTTGCCTTCTGAACACCCAATTTTTGATATTGGAACAAAAACCGTTCAACAATACGTAGACATCATCTCAACCGCCAAATCAATCGTTGTAAGCGGTCCACTTGGTGTTTACGAAAATAGCGAATTCTGTTACGGTACCCAAACCGTTTTTGAAGCAATCGCTGATAGTCACGCTTTTAGTCTTGCAGGTGGCGGAAACACTATTGCCGCAATTGACCAGTACGGCTTAACAGACAAAATCAGCTACATCAGCACTGCCGGTGGCGCCTTGGTTGAGTTTTTGATGGGCAAAAAACTGCCGGGTGTTGTAGCGTTGGAGACGGCGACCACAAAAAAGGTCTACCCTATTCCAGCATAATTTTTAGAAAAAATTGTTTTAAGAAAAAAAGTTTAGTAGTTTGTTTTGCGTGCTTTTTCGGTTTTACGTGCACGGTACAACACAAAACCAAATGATACAATCAGTGTGACGACAACTACTACGATGATGATTACCACGAATGTTAAGGGGAAACCGACAAAGTTAGCTTGCCTCTCGTCAGTGGCTGTTTCGCCCTGAGAATTGTATGCTATCACTTTCATTGTGTGTGAGCCTTCAGTGTAGTTGCCAGTGTTAAAGTTCCAGCTAAACGGTGCACTTGAATCGGTATATTGAAGTTGGTCATCCATGAAAAATTCTACGTACTGAACATCTGAGGAGACATCTGTGTTTATTGTCCATTCACCGTTCATGTCGTTGCCTGCGCCGTAACCGTTGTTTTTGTAAAAGCTTATGCTCAATGTGGGTTCTGCTTCAACCCCAATACTGGCTGCAGTAAATGATAACGCTAAAACTAAAACAAGCAAATATGCAAACGCATTAGTATTTTTCAATTCTAAATACGCCTCTTTTTTCCTTGGTATTTACTTGAAGTTAGCCTTAAATCTTTGGCAACTAAGCCCTTTTTTTGGCGTTTGCTCTTTTGGATAGTAGGAAAATGACGCTTGAAACTACCAGTAACAGGCTTAGAGAAAAGAACAGTCCAAGGTAACGTAGGCTCGATGCGAAGATTACACCGCTTATTATTGGACCTAAAGTTTGTCCGATATCCATCATGGTTGACAGGAAACCCATTGAAGCACCCACCAAACCCGCAGGCACTAACTCACTAATCAACGGCGAAGTCGACGACAAAACAGCTGCAAACGCGACGCCGTAAGCAACAATCAGCGCCAGCATTACAGGGAAAGAAGTGGTGAAAGGCATTGCAGCTACAATTAGACAGCTTGCGATTATGCCTGCAACGATGGGTTTAGTTCTGCCGATTTTGTCTGAGACTCTCCCGATTAAGGGTCGGGCAATTACCAAAGCAATGATTTGGCTGCCAGTTATAACGCCGATAGAAAAAAGGTCTAAACCGGCAACTTCCTGCAAGTAGCCAACTAAGAAGAATTCAACTGAACCAAAAACGTAGTATTGAGCTGCCTGAACAAAACTTACGCCTAACACTCCTGAGTTTTTGATGAGTTCAAGCCATCCGCTAAACATTTTGCGTGCAGGCTTGGATTCACGAGAAGCCGTCTGTGGAATATTCTTTCGTTCAGCAAGGAAGAATAGGGCTATAACAAATGCTGTGACGCCGGCGATGCCTACTGCAGTGTAAAGTGAGAAGAAGCTTTGGTCTGTCGCGAAAAGAATGTATCCGCCTAGAAATGGTGCTAAAGCTCTGCCTACTGCGGTTGCTGAATTGAATAGTGAAATGCGTTCTCCACGTTTGGTTGGGTATAATTCTGCTATTGACGCTTCAGCTACGGGGACAAAAATTGCGGTTGCAAACCCGTGGTAGAAACGTACAAGCGCCAACATCCACCAAGTAGATACGCCCAAGTACAGAAATGGTGCTGAGGCGAAAACAAAAGCTGCGAACAGCAAGACTTTTCGTCTGCCAAAAATGTCTGAAAGCGACGCAGCGGGCAGACTGATTAGGATGCCGGGTATTGTTGATGCTGAAGCTACTATTCCAAGCAGGTCTGCTGGGGTGTCAAGGCTGGTTGCGAATGGTTTTAGGACTGGGTTTTTTGACATTGTGGAGCTTAGAATTGCAAATAAGCCCATTATGCAAATTATGATGAAGAAGGCTTTGACCTTCCAGTTAGCCTTAAGCACCCTTAACCCTCTCCAGAACAGCCCAAATGGTGAATTTATTTTTTGTTTAACAAAGAAAAGGTTTGGATGGTGAATTAGGGTTTATGCTTATTGGCGTGCTTTTTGTGCTACCTCTTTTGTCCAGCTACGGATTTCTTCCCAATCCCTCAAATCATAAACTCCCTCTGGTGACTCGGTGAAGCCGTCTTTTTCAAGCTGTGGACGAATAGCCCCAAAGGTTTTCCGCGTTATAATGTTCATTTTGTTAAAGTTTAAAACTCCGCCAAAAAAGCCTGTAGCGATTGGGTTCAAACCGAACTTGGCAACTTTGTCGTCAATCTCCATTTTTCTGTCTTTTTCGAGTTGCTCAAGTTTTCCTTCCCGTTCAAGAACTGATTTCATTGAGGAAATAAACAGGGCAACTTTCTTTTGGGGTAGTTCGTTTTTGAATCTTTTAACAAAATCTTCAATTTCGCCAGTCCATTTTCCTAACTGTAAGCCAGTCCCGATAACAATTAGTTCATAGGGTGTTATGTCTTTGATTTTTTCTTGTTTTGCGTTAACGATTTTGACGTCGAAGCCTTCTGTTTGTAGGATTTTAGCTATTTCTTCTGAGGTAGTGGTGGTTGCTCCGTATCTGGTGCCGTAAACTAGTAGGGTTTTCATTTTTTTCCACCAAGACTAAGTTGATTGTTAAATTTTATAAGATTATTGACAAACCGTTTTCGTTTCACTGCAGTGAGAGCATGAAAAATGGTTTAGCGTTCGGTTAATGAAATAAGCAAGTTCTCAACAAATTAAACAGGAAGCACCAAAAAGGTGCAGACAAAAGGTGAAAACAGTGAATAACGCAAACAGAAGTGTTATTGACAACAAAGTCTTAGACGGAATAGCTTGGGGCTCATTCTTCATACTATTGGGTCTTACATGGTTTGCATCAACACTTTACTCAATCGACACAGGCGCATATGTTGCTGTAGGTGTAGGCATGATATTGATAGCCATTAACGTGACACGGTTAGGCGTAGGCATTAAGGTAAGCAAGTTTAGCTTGTTTATTGGTGTCCTCGCTTTTGCTTTAGGTGCTGGCGGTTTAATCGGGTACTCACTGCCGCTGGTGCCGCTGATTATTGTGCTTATCGGCTTGTTCATCGTTGCTGAAGGCCTGCAAAAAATAAACCGACAATAAAATCTTGCCTCTTCCCCTATTTTCCTTAAACGGTAGGCTAAACGTAAGAATCCCATAGAGGGTAGTTGCTATTTGTTGGAAATCAAGCCAAAAACGGGCTACACAACATTTAGGGTAACAAAAAGAAAGAGAAGGGGAAACTGGTTAATTTGTGAACGTTACCTTACTTGCCCATGACTTTTTTGGCGGCAATCTCTATGTCTTCGGATTTGATGGTTTTTCGTCCAGCGTGCATGGCAAAATCAAGTGCTTCTTTAGCGATTTTTACGCCGATTTCTTCGAGTGCTTTTGCGAGTTCTTTTGCTGCTGCTTCGCTAACGCGGTCTGCTCCTGCTTTCTTGCATAATCTGTGCATGGGGGCTACAGCTATTTCTAATTCAGTCATAACGACATCTCTGCAGCCTCTTTTTCTAATTAAAGCAATATTTAACCTTTGTTGTCTGTTATTTCTTTAAATTACCCTTTTAACGGCAGGGTTGATGGGCAAATAGAAAAGTTATAAAAACGGTGCGCCGTTATTAGGCGCTGACAACAATGAAACTAGTTGATGCACATATTCACCTTTCCGATGCAGAATACAATGGGCATTTAGATGAAGTGATAGCTGACGCTAAAGCCGCCAAAATGTCTGCCTTAGTCACCAATGCTGTGGACTTGAAAACATGCCAAAACGACATCAAACTTGCCGAACAATATCCTGACTTAATCTTCCCTGCGCTCGGCATTCACCCATGGAACGTCAACTTCCTAAAACAAGACGAACTACAACAAACCGTAGACTTCATCCTTGAACAAAGCAAGAAAACACGCCTCGCAGCGATTGGCGAAATCGGATTAGACTACAAGTACGAAACTATTTGGGAAAACCAAATGCTAGTCTTCGACAAAATGCTCCATTTAGCCGAACAACTTGACCTTCCAGTCATCATTCACTCACGAGGCACAACAGACAAAATCGTAGAGATGCTCCAGTCCTACAAAGTGAAACGTGTATTGCTACACTGGTTCAGCCACCCAATGGAAACATTAAGCAAAGCAATAGACCAAGGCTACTTAATAACTGAAGGACCACCAGTCGTCTACTCTAACGGCATCCGAGAAGTAGTAAAGCAAGCACCCTTAACTAACCTGCTAACAGAAACTGACGGTCCAGTAACCTATTGGAAGAAACCATTCAATGGGCAACTCACAAAACCATCCTACATCAAAACAGTAGTGGAAGCCGTTGCTGAAATTAAAAACCTGCCAGTCGACGACGTCGCCGAGCAGATTGCTAAAAACTTTGAAGTGTTCTTTAACATAAAACTCAAGGACAACACGCCCTAAAACCGTTTTTTCTTTTCTTGAATTTGTATTCTTAGGCGTAAGCTTAAATTAAGCCTCTATTCTATTGAAACGTTGCTTCTACGCTTATAAGCGTCGGAGAAAACATAAACCGTTGATAATCGGAGGAATCTCACTGGGAAAAGTAAAAACTGAACAGATAAAGAGAACCGGCAAAGAACTCATGACACGCTTTCCAAGCAAGTTCTCAAGCAACTTTGATGAAAACAAAAAAGTAGTTGACAGCTTAACTTCAGGCACAACCACACGTATCAGAAACAAAGTTGCAGGCTACATCACAAGAACTGTAGCGTTGTCAGAAACTGGTTCAGAACTTGAAGTAGACACAGACGATTTAGAAGAAGAATAATAGCCTGTTGGAAAAGAACACTTCATGATGGATCAATATAGGAAAGGCTGGGCATTCAGGTATCTTCGTGAGGCAAAAGCTGAACTGGAAGCAGCACGAAAAATGCCCTACATGGCACCAAGCCTTGTTTTGGAAGCCATACGCAAAGCCCGAAACGCAATATACTACAGTCTGGGTGAGCCTGCCTTTATTGAAATCCTTCTAAGAGAAGAAGTTGCAAAAAACCCTCAAACCAACGATTCAATCCTTAAATTTTTAATGGAACTCGAAGGTACAGTACAGGCGCTTTCACAAGTTGAAGAAGTAAACAGCGACATAATGATGAAACAAGCAGACACACTGGTTAACGTTGCTACTGATATAGTTGAAACTTTAACTCAAGAAAAGTATCAACAATAAATTTTCTAAAATCAAAACAGTTTTTAAATAACAACCTTAATCTCTCTCTTAACGAGAGCAGTTAGTGATGGCTGTAAATGTAAAATTTGTCGGTGCATTACGCCACGTAACAGGCAAACCCAAACTAACGATAGATTACGCGGTAAACTTTTCCGTAAAAGATTTAATCCAAAAATTAGTTCAAGACCAGCCAGAAATAAAGGCCAGCATCGTTGACCAGCAAGCAGATGGTGTTATCAAAACAAACGCGTTAATTCTTGTTAACGACAGAGAAATCAGTGTTCTGAACGGTCTTGACACGCTGCTTTCAGACGGTGACGAAGTAGTGTTCATTCCAGTTGTACATGGAGGATAAAAACAGGTTGATTACATTAACAAGTGATTTTGGCCTTGCAGACTCCTACGTTGCACAAATGAAAGGAGTAATCCTAAGCATAAACCCTTCATCCACCATAGTCGACATTACGCATGAAATAAGCAAGTTTAACATTCAAACAGGCGCCTTCATGTTGGCTTCAGCCTCGTCATGTTTCCCAAAAGGAACCGTACACGTTGCAGTCGTAGACCCTGGGGTTGGCACCAAACGGCGTGCACTATTAGTTACTACCAAGCAGGGCTACTTTGTTGGACCTGACAATGGGTTGCTGATTTTAGCCGCCGAACGTCAAGGAATAACCGGTATATACGAATTGACCAATCCAAAATATATGCTGCCAGAAATCTCGGGCACGTTCCACGGCAGAGATGTTTTTGCACCTGCAGCAGCATACCTAGAAAAAGGTGTAAAACCAGCAAGGTTTGGTCCCCGAGTTGATGAACCAGTAATGCCCGAGTTTGTACAGGTAAAACATGAAAACGATTCTATTATCTGCAGAGTTTTGCATGTGGATTCATTTGGCAACATAATAACTAACCTAAAGAAAGCCGACATACCCAGCGAAAACTTAAACATAACAATCCAAAACACCCAACTAAAACTTAAACTCAAAAAAACCTACGGCGAAACCAAACCAAAAGATACCATGGCTCTTATTGGTAGTCATGGTTTTCTTGAAATCGCTATTAACAGGGGAAACGCTGCGGAAAAGTACAAAGCAAAAATGGCAACAGAAATCGCCATTAAACCCGCCTAAACTAAAAAACAAGTATCGCCCGCTGGTCTTTTCGAGCTTACATTAGGAAGTAGGTTACTTTTCCTTTGTCTTTTTGGTTAAGCTTTTGAATTATTTGGTTGCCAAACTTTTTGCAGCAGATACTCGATTTTTGGCAGTAATAGCAAGATTCAGGAAGTAGAATAGTTATTTTGGTGTCGCTTAAAAAGTATCCAATTGTGAGTTTACATGAGTCAGATTTCACATTTGCAATACCAAAAACGTCATCATTCAAATCATACTTGTTGTAGAATTCCAAAGAATCTACCACCATTCTCTTGATTTATCTAGCATCTTGAAACTTAAAAAATCGAGTTACTGTACAAACACAACAACTTGGTTTTAGAGTGCCATCAAAAGTTAAGCAACATTATTTCTGACAATTAGATTACTTGAGGATCCCACTAACTCAATTTGAGGTATTCTGTCACCTTTACAGACGTTACCTTCTATAAGTGCAGAAAAATAGTTACCCGTTTCTGTGTCTGGTTTACAAATTGCCTGAATCGCAGGACCTTTGCAGTCCATTATTAAATTTCCTTTGACAAGCAAACCAGTTATTGGTTGATCTGTAGGGTCTATTTTGATGCCGACGGAATCGCCGCCAGTTATGATGTTGTCCGTGATAAGATAGCCCTTGCCTATAGCTCCTGATGCGGGTTTACAAAATATTGTAGCATTTTTACAGCCTTTAAAAGAATTATCCACAAAACTGCAATAACTTCCAACACTGTTGATGCCACATCCGCCACATGATTCAAAAAGTGAGCCTCTGATTTGAAGATAATTGTTTTCAGCTTGATCTGAATATATTCCGTGACTTGGTTGATTTAGAAATTGGCAACTTGAAATTATTGTTTGGTCTCCTGGTTGGTGTGCATTAGAGCTTATATAAACGCCATATTTGCTTGCGTTATCAGTGCAACCATCTATCTTGACTCCTTTAGAGCCCGAGTTTGAATACCCCGAGTTTCCACATTTCTCAGTGTAACAATCAGTAATTGATGCATAACCAACACCCTGCGTTATTTGAGCTTCCAAGGTAAAACCATTGTTTGCAATCTCAATTGCTTGACAACCACTGAACACAACCACTTCGGTTGCGTCACTTACACCTATACCGAAACCGTTGCTTCCTATGCCATTGCCGACTCTTCCTGGGGTTCCACACTTTGTTACAAGACAACTCTCAAAATAACCATTAATAATGTAATCAGTGCCGATACCTGTCGCTGGGGTATCGTGAACAAATAAATTGTGAAAAACACAGTTTTTCATCCATTGATTTCCTATGCCTTTTCGATTATAATGATAACCTGCCCGATTCATGTCTCTGCCATCTATTTCAAGGTCATAAATGTTGAATTCTGTTAATGGTGAAGTTTGAGAATAGTATCCTGTTCCGTCAATAATTGCCTGATCTGTTTTGTTGTCAAATCCTTTAATTATTGTCTCGCCCCAGCCGCGTCCCTGCAGTGTTACTAAACTTTTAGGCTTTACACCTATACATTTGTAGATGCCTTTTTCGAAATCAACAATTCCTCCGCCTGCATTTTCAGCAGCCGAAATCGCATCATTAAGGGCTTTAGTGTCATCAGTAACTCCATCACCTACTGCGCCAAAGTCGCTAACAGGAAAACGCATTGAAGAGCGTGAATGCTCAAAACGCTTAATTTGGCTCATAAAAATCACTCAAAAGAAGCCATGTTCTTTGGTTTTCAAAAATATTTTACTCTACAAGCCTTATAATTGTTTGTTGACCTGAAACCTTCACTGAGTTGCTAAGCCCAAAACGTATGCTTTCCAGAAGGTTAACCTTATTTAAAATGCCCTCATCTGTAAAAACTACAACAAAGAGGCAGCTGAATTGACCCATAAACATGTCCTCAAAAAAACCCATATTTCGTTTATCGAGTTCGACGATGTCTTATTCTCTAAAATGGGTGATTTGACATATTTTGGTGAAGGTAACTCTAAAGGAAGAAAGATGGAGTTTGACTTTGAATATTGCCTTGATTGTTATTTGCGGCTGCTTGATGGCAAACCAATTTTAACTAAAGGAATTTTTGACGAAGAACTCGAAAAATGGGTAACTGAAGCAAAAAACGGCTGTTACATAAAATCTAAAGAAGTAACGGTGCAACATTCTGACTATGAAATCCTTGAAAGATTAATCAATGATGCTTTGGCACTTGGCGCACTAAAAAAGAAATTACTCAAATAACCCCAACGCAAAACCCTTCTAAACTCTGTCTTTGAGCCTTAAAGCAACGCTTTTCTATTACCTACCATATTAACCCCTAACTAAAGACTCAACTGGTTGTCAAAGGGGAATGTTTGTCTAATGCGAGTAATTGCTGACCTGCACATTCATGGCCGTTACAGTCGAGCCACAAGCAGCCAAATGAACATCACTGAAATTGGTCGATACTCAAAAATTAAAGGCTTAAATCTCGTTGGCACTGGTGACTTCACCCAACCCGACTGGTTAAAAGAAATAAAACAAACCCTTGTTCCCGATGCAGATACAGGCTTATTTAGGATCGCAGGCAACCCCGAATCCCAAACACGCTTCATGTTAACAACAGAAGTTTGCACAATCTTCGACTATAAAGGTGAATCAAAAAAGATACATCACGTAATCCTATCGCCAAGCCTTGAAGCCGTTGAACAAATTAACGAGCGACTTGCACGTTTTGGGGATTTAGTCTCGGACGGCAGACCAATTTTGAACATGACTGCACCGCAACTGGTCGAGGAGGTTATGGCTGTTTCAGATTGGAACATGGTTTTTCCAGCTCATGCTTGGACGCCATGGTTTAGCTTGTTTGGAGCCTTTAGCGGTTTTGACCGCATCGACGACTGCTATCAAGACATGACAAAACACATTCACGCTCTCGAAACGGGGCTTTCATCTGACCCTGCTATGAATTGGCGCTTAAGCAAACTTGACCGCTTTACGCTGCTGTCAAACAGTGACTGCCACAGTTTTTGGCCTTGGAGAATAGGCAGAGAAGCCAACGTGTTTGAACTTGAACAATTCACCTACAACCAAATCATTGACGCAATCAAAACCAACGACTCATCAAGGTTAAAGTTCACTATTGAAACTGACCCAGCATACGGTAAATACCACTGGACTGGCCACCGCAACTGCAAAACCTCGTATTCACCTCAGGAAGCTATAAAGTTTGGAAACATTTGCCCAGTCTGCCGAAGACGACTAACCAAAGGTGTGGAGCAACGTGTGGAAGAATTGGCGGATAGACCAGTCGATTTTAAACGTGAAGAAGCACCTCGATTCATGCATTTGTTGCCTTTGTCGGAGATTATTGCAACCGTTTTAGGTGTTGATTCGCCGTCTACTCAGGCTGTTTGGGGTAAGTATTATGCGTTGGTTGGCAAGTTCGGGGATGAATACTCGGTGCTTATTGATGCTTCTAAGGAGGCGTTGGCGTCTGTGGTTGACTTGGTGTTGGCTGAGACTATTGTTAAGGTGCGTGAGGGTGCGCTTAAGGTTACTCCAGGTTATGATGGGGTTTATGGGCAACTGGTTTTGGATTCGCCCTCTTTGTCACAGGTTAAGGTTAAGCCTGCTGTTAAACGTGTACAACAGTTGAATATGTCTGACTTTTGGTAGGCATGGTGGGGTATGGGAAAATGGGTGTTTTTTTGTTTGACAGTTGATTGAGAAGACTTATTAGCTTGGCGGAGTCGGATTCTGACAATGAGGGATATGTGTATGGAAGTCCTTAACAGAACAATTGGTGATTCCATAAACAAAATCATCGACAACGTCTTAACAGAACTGTTTGGAGAAAAAGGAGCCTTCTACATATACAAATACTTAGAAAACAACTACCAACTAACACCAAACAAGTTCAGCGGAAAACTAGACACCTTCTCCAAAGGACTCGAAGACTGCCTAAGCAACGGCGCAATCCCCGTTCAAGCAAGAATTTTGCATGCAATAGGCAACATAGAGGCATAACGCATACCAAGCAACCAACCTCTATTTTCCCATTTACTAAACAAAACAATTTAATCCCTGCAAAACTCACTAGTAACCTGTTTCTTTAACCAAAAGGTTTGATCACATTTGCAGGAAGTTCTGTCAAAAATCATTGAGGCAGCCACACAAAAGCATGGAGCAAACTATGCGGAGGCAAGAGCACAAAAACTCTACAAAACTATGCTGACGCTTAAAGAGGGACGCGTAGAAGCAGCCAAACAGGGAATCGAAAACGGTGTTGCTCTGCGCGTACTCGTCAACGGTGCATGGGGATTTGCTTCTGTAGGCTCTCTTGAAAACGAAATATTGTTAAACACAGTTTCAAACGCGTGTGTTATGGCTAAAACCGCAAGCCAACGGCTCAAAAACCCAATTAAACTTGCAGCAACCAAAACCGTAAAAGACCACGTTGAAACAAATGCGAAAAAGAATCCTTCAGACATAGCAATGGAAGACAAAATCAAAGACATCTCCGAAATAAACAAAACAATCCAACGTTATGACGGGAGAATTAAAAGCTGCACAGTTGACTACTTAGACCTTACAGGTTCCAGCTTTTTTGTTAACAGTGAAGGCACAAGCATTCAACAAGACAAAATGTACGTTTGGTCCAGAATAACCGCCACTGCCGAAAGCAAGGGCGTTTTCACTTTTAGCCGTGAAGAAGTCGGCTCCACTTTGGGCTACGAAGTTTTTGATGCTCAAACTCCGCAGATGATTGGTGAAGCAGTGGCAAAACGTGCAGTTGCGCAACTGTCCGCTAAACAGCTTAAAGGCGGCAAAGCCCCTGTTGTGTTAGGTCCGAACGTGGTTGGCGTGTTTGTTCATGAAGCTTTTGGGCATCTTGCTGAGGCAGATTTGGCTTTGTCAGGCGGCGTCCTGTTTAATGCGATGGGCAAAAAGATAGGTTCAGACCTTGTTACTTTTTATGATGATGGTACAGTTCCAGGCGCTTTTGGTTCATTCAAATACGATGACGAAGGTGTTCCAGCCCAGAAAACGTTGCTGATTAAAGATGGCGTAGTCGTGGGGCTTATGCATAACAGGGATACAGCCCACAAATTTAACACTCAACCAACAGGTAACGCTAGGGCAGAAGACTTCCGCGTGGAACCAATTATCCGAATGCGTAACACGTACATGGCGCCCCGAGACCACAAGTTTGAAGAACTCTTAGAAGGCGTTAAATCTGGTTACTTCTTCAAGAGCTTTAGGGGTGGTCAAGCTAACCTTGATGGCACATTCCAAGTCGGTATACAAGAAGGCTACGAAATAATTAACGGCGAAATCGGCGCTCCAGTAAGGGATGCTTCAATAAGTGGCAACACACTTGAAACCCTGCTAAACGTGGACGCGGTCGGTAAAGATTTCGAGATAGATTCTGGCAGATGCGGTAAAGGCCAAACCGCTTTTATCGGTGACGGTGGACCGCACATTAGATTAAGTGAGGTGGTTGTTGGTGGCAGTGCTTGAAAAAAATGAAATGTTAACATTAGCAGAAAAAACTGTGAAAGCAGCGGTTGTGAAAGGTGCCTCTGAAGCTGAAGCCTACGTTTACGAAGGACAAGCTTCTAACATCGGCATTGAACTTGGACAAGTAAACAAGACGAACCAAATTATCGACAGAGGCGTTGGCATCCGAGTAGTCGTTAACAAGGCAGTAGGCTTTGCCTATACCAACATTGTAAACGATCCAAGTGCCATAGAAAAAATCGTTGATAGCGCCTTGGGCGCGGCAAAAGCCAGCAAGCCTGACGCTGACTGGAAAGGTTTCACTCAAAAGAAGCCATACGTTTCCGCTTTGAATAACACCTTTGACAGCAAAGTCTTGGAAATTGGTTCTGATGAACTGGTTAACATGTCTCAGACGATGATTGACTCTGCAAGCCAAGTTGACCAGAAGGTGTTGGCTGCTGAAGGCGGTATAGGGAACGCTTACATCGCCAACGCAGTCGCCAACTCAAACGGTGTCTTAGGATTTGACAAGGGCACAGTTATCGAATGTAGCCTCGCTACGTTAGCCAAAGACGGCAATAAAGTCACGCCAATTTGTTTTGAGTTTAACGTTGCAAGAAACTACCAGATTGATCCCGCATGGGTTGGAAGAGAAGCTGCAAAACTTTCAGTTTCAGCATTAAAAACAAAACCTATAGAAACCAAAACCACTAAGCTGATTTTGACGCAGTTTGCCCTACAAGATTTGCTCAGTTACACTTTGATTAACGCAGTACGGGCTGATAGCGTGCAACGGGGGCAGTCACCGTTTAAGGGAAAAATCGGCGAAATGGTCGCTTCAGAAAACCTCACCATTTATGATGACGGCTTATACCCCGGCGGCATGAGAACATGGCTGTTTGACGGCGAAGGTGTACCCCACAGGAAAACCCCGATAATCGAGAAGGGTGTTCTTAAAAACTTCATTTACGACAACTACACTGCCAAAAAGGAAGGAAAAGAAAGCACAGGCAACGCTTCAAGAGCAGGCTACTTGTCCACGCCAGGTATTGACACAACAAAC
>JAWRIR010000046.1:0-10153 GCA_040268405.1 Thermoproteota archaeon
AACCACCACAAAAGGCTTAGAAGTAATCCAAGGCGGCATCATCAAAATCGACCGCGAAACAGGCAAAACCAGCCTAGAAGCAGTCTATGCAGGCGGAGACATCGCAACAGGCGAAGCAACAGTCATCAGCGCAATGGAATCCGGCAAAATCGCCGCAAAAAGCATCCACGAATACCTAAGCAAAAAACAATAAAGCGTTACTGGGCACTTTTTAGCCCTTTAACAGACATTTTTTATTTTTTCTTTTGTATAAGAATCTGAACCAGTTTTGGGTTTTTCTTCTATCCTGATTATAATTCATTTTTTGCCAGTCTATTTGGCGTCTATTAGGATCCTATTAGAGGTTCTATATTGAAACCTATAGGGGGTAGGTAAAAACAACACTTCTCACGCTAAAATTTGCTTAAGGAAGGGATGCTGCTGCATAGGGTGTTTGAAGAAAGTGTTATTAGTTTAAGTGTTTACGTTTTCTCCTGTTTAGGATGGGACCTTTGTGTTGGTTGCGGGTGTTGATGAGGCTGGTCGCGGATGCATTATTGGACCGTTAGTTGTTGCGGGCATTGCAGTTGAAGATGAACAGTTACCCGCATTGATGGCTCTCGGCGTTAAAGACTCCAAATTGTTGACACCAAAAAAACGCGAAACCATATACCAAGAAATTACAAAAATGACAAAGAGTTTTAAAACAATCAAAGTTCCACCCTGTGAAATTGATAAAGCCGTTGAATGCCAAATAAAACTACACAAACTAAATCGTCTAGAAGCCAAAACAATGGCACAAATCATCGAAACGCTTTCCCCACAGGAAGCTTATGTTGATGCCGCAGACATCAAAGAAGAACGCTTCGGAATCCACATAAGCGAATGCCTGACCGTTAAAACTAAAATTGTTTCACGGCACAAAGCTGACCTGATTTACCCAATTGTTTCTGCTGCATCAATTATTGCCAAGGTGGAACGTGATAGGGAAATTGAAACGTTGCGGGCTGAATTTGGCGATTTTGGCAGCGGGTACTTGCATGACGAAAAGACCAAGAGTTTCATTACTGGCTGGCTTAAAAATAACAGAGACTACCCTGCTTGTGTTCGTAAATCTTGGAAACCAGCTAAAAAAGCGTTAAGTGAACGTGACTCTGCCCAGCAAAAACTGTTTTAACGTCTTTAAGCGTTGGCGATTAATTCTTCAGGCGACCGCAAAACCCGCAGGTCTTCAATAGTGAAGCATGATAGGTCCATGTTAGTGTTTTTCTTGTTTTCCGTTATCAGCACTGGGTACGCGTAGACGACTCGGCAAATGCTCAAAAGTTCCTCAACCCTGTTGTTTAAGTCTGGTTCATCTGAGGAAGCTACGCCGCCAATTATAAGGTAGTTTTCGTTTGGTACACTCATAACGAAATCAAATGGTGCCTTGTGGATTGGCGAAATGTCACAGGTGCTGAATTTTTTAAAAACCTGTTTTAGTAAGAGTTTAGTCATCAGGTCATGTTCAGTTTTGGGAAGCAGTATTTGGTGTGGTCGTCGTGTTTTTGTCAAAACATTAATTGGTTTAGCCACGGGAACGCCCAATGTTTCCGCCAGTTTATAGGCTGAAGACACTGACGCTTTTGCCATGCCACGTTCATAGCCATACAAGGTTCTGCGGGAAACCCCAATCTTAGCGGCTAATTGACCAATTGATAACCCCATTTCTTTTCGTCGACGTTCAACCAGTAAACCGTCTACTTGAACGGTGTATCCGCCGGGGGTCGCGTAAATTAGTGGGTTTCCTGTTTGCATTGCGATTCCTTTGATGGTTTTTTCGTTAACCACGTAAACGTTGTTTCTTGAATAAACGGTGTCGTCTTCAAGTGGTTTACCATGCGATAATTGGCTTACTATTAGTGCAGCAGCTGGAATTCGGCTGGCTACAACTTTTAATTCACGTAAATCTCTAACTGCAAAGGCATCTATTTCTGAAGCAACTTTGAGCAGAACGGTGACTTCTCGTTTTTTTGCTACAAAATCAAAACAACTTGCTCTTGAACAGCACATCTGGGAAACTTCAAAACCTGCTTCTTTCAACGCGACACCAAGATGAATCGCGTTTTCCATTTCCCAGTGGTTCATTGCACCGCTCACGAGCGTATACACTATATAGGTGAAAAATATAAACCATACTTGATAAAACGAATGTTTAGAATAAAAAAGTGGTTCATTTAATTCAAAGTGTTGCCAAGCGTATGGATTTATTGAAGTTGTTTACTCTTTTTGGCATGCAACTGCAGCATTTTTGTAAGTGAATTCTTTGCAGAAACTCCAAAACACTTCACAGCCTTTAACAAGAGGTTTTTTGGGTTTTGCCATGTACAATTTGCGATTGTTTTTTGCTTCAGCAATTGTAATGATTTTTACTAAGCCTGCAGCTTGAGCTTTGGCTGCTGCAATCGAAGAGACAATGCTAATTCCTCGTCCTTCTGAAACAGCAGTGATTACTGATTCAGTGCTACCCAATTCTAAGGCAACCTCAAGCTCAGAAACTGGAACATTGTTAACTTCAAGCAAGTGGTCAATTTCTTGTTTGGTACCCGACGTCTCTTCACGACCAATAAATGGGTACATCAAAATATCTGTTAACTTTACACTAATGGATTTTGCTAACTTGTGGTTACACGGCGTAATTAGAACAAGTTGTTCTTCGCCAACTTGCAAGAAATCAAATTTATCTTCAAAACCCAAAATCGTTCCCACAGCCGCAAAATCTGCTACACCTGTCTGCAAACTGTTAAGGCTTGTTAGGCTGTCTTGAGCGATTATTTTGAACTTCATTTTTGGGTGGCGCTTTTGAAATTCTGAAATCAGGCTGGGCATTATGTGTTCTTCAGGGATTGTGCTTGCAACGATACGTATTGTTCCTGAAAGAACTTGTTTTGCTGCAGAAACTTTGGCTTTTGCGTCTTCGGCTTCTTGCAGTATGCGTTGAGCAGTGGCTTTCACTATTGCTCCTTCTTCGGTGACGTCAACTCCTGTGGCAGTGCGTTTGAATAGGTCTGCGCCAAAGTATTCTTCTAGTGCCGCGATTTGGTGGCTTACGGTGCCTTGGCTGGTTTTAAGTTCTTTTGCTGCCAAAGAAAAACTGTGTGTTCTAGCGACTGTTAAAAACGTTGTTAAGTAGTCAAACCTCATTATTTGGGCACCTGTTGATTAAGGGCTATTAGTTGTTGATTAATTGTATACTACGTGGTGTTTTGTTATTTAAGCCCCACTTCTTTTTTTAAGTGTTTTTTACGGTTTTTGGGTTGTTTGCTATTCGGTAACTTGTTTACTTAATAAAAAATTTTATATATTAAAAATATTAATCGAAGCTATTAAAAAAATTCAAAATTGATTAGGTTGATTAAATGAAACACGAAATTATAATAGCCGGAATTGTTGCTGGCGCTTTAGCTGCAATAAACCAGATTGTTTTCAGTGTAGCCCCACCTTACGCTTACGGGTTATGTGTAGCATGCCACGCAAGAGACTTGATAAACTGGATATTAAACGTCAGTTTAGGCCTAAACCTTTCAGTAGCACCTGTTTCAGTAACAGTACCAGTCCTGACCGTAATCGGTTTAGTGATAGGTGCTTTTGTTGCTTCAAAACAGAACAAAGAATTTAAATTTAAAACAACCAAAAACCCTGCAATATCATTTGTTTTGGGTTTTCTTGTAATGGTTTTCGCTTTAATTCTTGGTGCTTGTCCCCTTAGAACCCTGTTACGTGTTGCTTACGGCGACATCATCGCAGTTGTCGGTTTCATTGCCATAGCAGCCGGTGTAATAATAAGTGCACAGCTAATCAAAGTCAACACTAAACGGCAAATACAAAAACAAATCGCCAAGGAGGCCATCTAAATGGTGCAATACGAAATGTTGATTGGTACCCTTGCTGCAGGCATAATAATCGGTTATTTAGCCCAACGCTCACGTATGTGCTTTGTAGGTGGAATAAGAGATTACGTACTAGTCAAAGATACGCACCTACTAAAAGCGCCAGCTGCATTCTTGATAGGTGCAGTTGCAATCTTTGGTATCTCATACCTTTTTGCAAGTGTACCAAAATGGCCCTGGTTTGTCACAGGAGGATTACTGCCAATAGCTGGTGCGCCATTGTCAACAGTTGCAGCAACACCAATCTGGGTACACGTACTCATCGCAGTAATTGGCGGTTTAGGCATAGGCTTGTTCTCAGTGTTTGCTGGCGGCTGCCCTCTTAGACAACACGTTATGGCTTCAGAAGGAGACAAAAGTTCAATGGCTTACCTTGCAGGGTTCTACATTGGTGCTGTAGTATTCACCGTGGTTGTTCTTCCTTGGATAGTGCAAGTGTTAGGGTAGGTGAAAAAGGATGAACCGCTTAAACCTTGACTGTAGGGGCAAAACTTGCCCTTGGCCTGCTTTTTTGACCAAAGAGCATCTTAAAAAAATGCAGATTGGAGACGTTTTAGAGGTGCTTGTTGATTATGCACCTGCCCGAGAAAACGTTGAAAGAATCGCCAAATCTGATGGTAACAAGATTCTCGAGGTTAAAGTTGAGTCAGCCCTGATTAGGATTCTAATCGAAAAAGCCTAATCCTAACTAACCCTTTTTTGTGATTTAATTTGGTGAAGACTGAAAAAACTGAAAAAGCCCTGATTTTGCTGGGCAATGTTCAAGAAGCGATGAAGGCTGAGCAGGTCTTAAAAATTGAAAGTTATGAGGCTAAAATGGTTGCGCCGCCTCCTGAAGTTAGAGTAGGCTGCGACTTAGCAATCGAGATTAATGTCGTCGACGCTTACGGAGCAACCAACGTTTTAAAAAAGCATAACGTTAAGCTAATTGACGTTTTACCGTTAAAAAATACTCAACTTAAACCATTGGACATTGTTAAGACAATCAGTCTTGGCGATTATTTAATGGTTAAAGGCGGGCACATGAAACTAACGTTTAACATAAAAACAGGCGAAATTGTTAATATTTCAGGTGGAGGTTGCCCAGACATTCCTTTTTTGGCGTTAAACATGGTTGGCAAACGGTTAGACCAAAGCTTTAGACCCAAAGAGTTAGGGCAAACATTGTGTGCGTTTATGCTTGAAAAAGCCTACGAAAAAGCATTACAAATCTACACGGAGGTGAGCCAATGCTGATTATTGTAGGCACAGTTCCCATCAAAGATTTTCCGTTAAAAGAAGGTTTCTGCAGCTTCGAAAACGGCGAACTCCGTATTGAAGAAGATTCTTTACCGTTAATTAACGGAACAAGCGTAGTAATTGCAACTGCATCCACCATATGCAGCAACTTGAAACTAGAAAAACCCTATGCATTAATTGCAGGTGACATCGGAAACGGCGCTGGAAGCAACAGAATCTACAAGTTTCTACGTGACGACAACCTAAAAGTCAATACAAATAACGGTAAAACCGTAATTGGAATGTCGTACATAAAACCGAATATTTTGTACGCTAGAGATGCAATAAAATCCCTAAAACGCCTAAATGCAGACCTGATTGCCGATGCAGGTGCCATGTATGTCGCAAAAGCCTCAGGGCTTGCCAAAGAATTCGCCTTATTCACGCCAGATCTTGGAGAGATGGCTTTTCTTGCAGACCCCGAAGCAATGCATCCAGCTTATGTGCGTAACTTTATTTTTGATTCAACAAATAATGTGCCACTGCTTGTTAAGCAGGCTTATGATTTTTCCAATGCAGCTAGTTACCTTCTGGTAAAGGGCAATGTTGACTATGTCTTTAAGGGTAATCAAATAATTGCTGAAGTTTGTGAGCCTTGTGTGCCTGCTTTAGAACCAATAGGTGGAACGGGTGATTCATTGATAGGCGCTGTTTGTGGTTTTATCGAGTCAGGGTGTACTGTTGAGGAAGCATCTGTAATGGCTGCAAAAGTAAACAGGTTAATGGGAAAAGTTTCTAACCCGAATCCTTCAACCAAGATTTGGGAAATGATAACCCACATTCCAGAAGCATATAAACTGTTAAAAAGCACTTAACTGGCTTTTTCCTTCATTGTCCTTTTTTTGGATAAAGGAAAATGTTAAATTAACAAAATTGATTTAGACTATTAAATAATTTCAAGAGGTTCTAAAAAATGACAACATTCACCCTCATAATTTATGACGCACCAATCGCAAAAGAACGCCCCCTATCGGCTTTAAGATTCGCATGGACAGCAGACCTTGAAGGACACAAAGTTCAGATTTGGCTATTCGAGAACGGCGTGTATCTTGCAAAGAAAAACCAGAAACCCGCACAAGGCCTAACTAACTATGGTCAAATGCTTGAAGACCTCGTAAAAGGCGGCGTCGAAGTAAAAGCCTGCGTAGTCTGCGCAGAAGCAAGAGGAGTAGCCCCAACAGAACTTATCGACGGCGTAAAGTTAGCAACCATTCATGAACTAGTTGAGTGGACAGCTAATAGTGACAAAGTAATAACTTTCTAGAGGGTTCTACTTTGAGTGCTGAAAAATTGGATGTTAAAGGCAAAATGTGTCCAATGCCGGTAGCGTTAACTAAACGCAAGCTTGCAGAAATGCAGTCGGGGCAAATGCTGGAAGTTGTTGGCGAAGGCGGATTGGAGTTTGACAACATTCAACGTTGGCTAAAAAACAACGGGCAAGAAATTGTTGAAGCAACAAAAACTGACGGCGAATTTAGAATACTTGTAAGGAAACCGTGACTGGGCCCTTTTTGCTTTTGGTGTTTAGATTCTTCTTTTTCTACTTTCTCTCTATTAGTTTTTTTAATTAAATAAATTAAATATTTAAATAACTTGCTCTGATTTTACCCTTAACAATTTTTGCGAGAGTGGGGAAACCATGTCAGAAAAATATGGTGAAATGTACAAAAAACTTGAAATGGACATACCAAAACACGATCAACTTCTCAACATTTTAGGTCAATACTACACTGCAGTTTATTTAAGCCAGAAAAACAGGCCTAAAAAAATGGATTACTTCGACTTCGTAGTCTCAGAAGTACACGGACTACGAATCAAAGAATTAAACGACCTCCGGGCTCAAGGCAAAAAAGTGGTCGGCGCCTTCTGCGTTTACGCACCAGAAGAAATCGCATATGCAGCCGACGCAAGCATGGTTGGCCTATGTGGAGGCGCAGACTTTTCAGTTCCAGACGCAGAAGCAATTATCCCAAGAAACCTCTGCCCATTAATCAAGTCATTCTACGGTTTCCGACTCAACAGAACCTGCCCATACTTCCAATCTAGTGACCTTGTTGTCGGCGAAACCACCTGCGACGGCAAAAAGAAAGTCTACGAACTCCTAAACGACTTAATCCCAACATACGTAATCGAAATTCCACATAAACCAGACTCACAAAGAGGCAAAGAATTCTGGCTAAAAGAAGTTGAAGACTTCAAAGCAGAAATAGAAAAACTAACAAGCAACAAAATCACAGAAGAAAAACTCAAAGCAGCAATCGAACTCATAAACAACAAACGCAAAGCCCTCCAACGCCTAAACGCTCTACGCCAAAAAAGACCCGCCCCAATCAGCGGCTTAGATGCATTGTTGATAAGCCAAATCAGCTTCAATGATGACCCAGTCCGTTTCACAACCAAAGTCAACGAACTTTGCGATGAACTTGAAGAACGAGTTCGCAATGGTGTTGGCGTAGAAAGCCCTGATGCTCCGCGCGTAATGGTTTCTGGTTGCCCTATGGCTATTCCAAACTGGAAGCTTCACAGCATTGTTCAAGGTTTAGGTGCTTCGGTTGTGGTTGAGGAAAGCTGTGTTGGTACACGTTATTTTGCTGATTTGGTTGAGCCTAAAAGCGACAAGATGGAGGACCTGCTTTGGGCTATTGTTGAAAAGTACAGCAAGATTCCCTGTGCATGCTTCACACCAAACGACAGAAGAATCGAGAACGTCAAACAACTAGCAAAAGATTACAGTGTTGACGGCGTAATTTATTACACATTGCAGAATTGTCACGACTACAACGTGGAAGCAGTTAAAGTTGAACGCGCAATGAAAACCGCAGATTTGCCAATGCTAAAAATCGAAACAGACTACACAATGGGCGATTCTGAACAAATAAAGACGCGCGTAGAAGCATTCCTTGAAATAATTCAAGGCAAAAAACAATAACTTCCCCTTTAGGGTTTAAATTTTTATTACCCTTTTCTAAATACCAGTTTAGGAGGAAAACAGAGTTGAGTTACAGGTTAACCAAAGTTGTACCAATTCACGGATGCAGCTGCAAACTTCCACAGTACCAGCTCGGCGGATTACTTGAAAAGGCAGGTTTAGCCGGTGGTTACGGGGAAGACGTGTTGGCTGGCGCTTGGGAAAATAGTAGTGTAGTCAAAATCACCGACAAACTTGCAGTTTTAAACACTCTTGACTTCTTCACACCCATGGTTGACGAGCCAGAAACACAAGGCCGAATCGCAGGAAGCAACGTTACAAGCGACATATACACTTTAGGAGTAACCAACATTCCAAGCTTACTCACCATAATGGCTTACCCAGAAAACATGCCTGACGAACTCGCCGTTGGAATGCTCAAAGGCTTAGGTGACTTCTGCCGAGAAATGGACATACCCCTCGTTGGTGGACACACCATCCGTAACCCGTGGCCAATAATCGGCGGCGCAGCAACAGGCTTAGGCGAAATCGACAAAATCGTCTACACACGCGGCGCAAAAGTAGGCGACCGTTTATTCCTGACAAAACCATTAGGCATAGCTCCAGCAATGGCAGCTTACCGACTTCGAAAGGAAGAGGAAGGCAAAGAATTGCTTGCCGACGTCCCAGAGGACCTCATTGAAAAAGCAGTAAACAAAGCAATCGAAGGCATGATTGCATCTAACAAGCCTGTGGCTGAAGTAATGCAGAAAGTGCCAGTCAACGCAGCAACCGACGTCACCGGTTTTGGACTTAAAGGACACTCCGCAAACATGGCAATGCTCGGCAAAGTCGACATCGTAATCAACAACCTCTACGTAATCCCCGGCACTCCTGTGCTGTCTGAACTTTTCGGTTACCCCTTATTGACAGGTGAAGCTAAGGAAACTGCAGGCGGCATCCTGATGGCTGTCTCTAAGGAAAATGCTGACGATTTGCAGAGTGAACTGGATAAACATAAGGTGAGGTATTGCGAAGTAGGTTACGTGGCGGCAGGCGAAGGTGTGGTTAACGTGCTTAAAGACGCCAAAGTAACAGAAGCCGAAGCCTAACCGAAACTGTCAAAAATCAATCACCCAAAAGTCAAATAGTTTTTCCTATTTGGTGAAAAAATGAGTCTTTTGACCTACCCCCTATAGGTTTCAATATAGAACCTCTAATAGGATCCTAATAGGCGCCAAATAGGTTGGGGGTGAACCTGTTGTTATTCTTTTAACACTTTGAAACTCAACAAGGCATGCACCTCATCTATGGCATCACAATTCAGCAACTCCAATTTTACAGCCCTGTTTAAGGTTCTAAACAAGTTGACCGCTTTTTTCCCAACAATCTCAGAAGAGACAAGAAGCTGCACCTCATCCGCGAGGTCTTGCTCTAAAAGCACGCTTGCCAACACGCCACCCGTATCAGTTACCACAGTTTTTACACCGTAGTGCCTGTTTAATTCTTCAAGTGCCGCTTGCAAATCCACGTGGTCTTCTCCTGTTTGGATTATGTCGTAGTTTCTTTCTTTTAGGTAGTCAAGGTATGCTTTTGGAGTGTTATTGGCTACTGTGACTATGACGTTTTTTGTGTATTCGCTTCTGCGGTTTACATGCAATAAGCTCTGCATTACGCCTTTGCTGTCAACGATAACCCATAAGGGACGTTTATCGTCTGGTTGGATTTGGGGTTTAACAAAATCTGAGGGCTCTTCGGCAGGAACCGTTTGCATGAACATTTCAATGCCCGTTTTAGAAGTAACTGAACCCACGAGCATGGCGTCTGCGCTGAATCTGCCCGCTATCATGTAATGGAGCGGAATGTTAACGTCGAAACCCTTAATTGCGCCGTCAACGCTAACGGAATCGTAAATAACAACTTTTGGCAACATAATCAAAAATTATGCTGTTACCTATTTCAGCCTTGTTTAAACTGAAATGTCCATAAAATAATAAACAGTTTGCCAAACAAACGTAAGTGTATACAAAAAAATAAACGGTTAGAGGAAAAAAACGGT
>JAWRIR010000047.1:0-2677 GCA_040268405.1 Thermoproteota archaeon
ACCATACATTAAAAAGAAAAATGGTTATTTTGCTTTGTTTGCTTTTTTAGCGCAGGCGTCACTGCAATACTTCTTTTTAGCGTCAAAAGTCATAAACTTCTGCTTGCAAATTGGGCACTTCTTATCCAAACATTACACCTCTCATACTTAACAAGTAATTCGTGCCTAATCACTTTTTTTATAGACCGCTAAAAATTAATCTTGCTTGCTGTTATGTAGTCTAAGATGACGTAAAATTTTGTAAAAAATGGTGAAAACTTTTTCAAAAAAAGTTTAGTAAAACGTTTTGATAATTTGGATTTTTTAAATAAAAAAGTAAAATTTTTAGTTATTTTGCTGTGATTACTATGGCTATTTTGTATCTTTATCAGTTAATAAAGCTTTTAAACGTTAGATTGTGTAAAAAACAATTAGGCGAATAAAAAATGAAAAAAAAATCGTATAACTGCAACATTATTGGCGGTATTTTTGTTTACGCTGACATTCACGTTTGCTACAAATGCTAATGCCACTGACTATCGTAATTCTGTATGGGGTCATATGTTAAACCCCTATTTGCCTGTTGGAGAATTTACTGTTCAATGGTCTGCCTGTCAAATGGTAAGCTCTCTTATGGACAGTAAATACGGTTGGACATCTACTAATTACTATTCTACCCCTACAACTTCAGGAAATCTTTACAGCGAAATTAGCTCTCGTCAATCAAGTGACGTGTGGGCGCACGACTTCTGGGTGGGTGATTTCTATCCTTCAGTGGTGTCGGGGACTATTCATTATAATTTCTATGGACACAACAGCCAACATATTCACGATTATGACCTTTACACTTGGACTAGCTCGCCTTACAGCAAGCAACACTTTTCATTTATTTGGACTTGTGCATGTGGTAATGTGATACTTGACCCTCATGATGGTCAAACCTATTGTTATGGCTACTATGATGACCTAAGCAACACTGGCTGCGTTGGAATGGCTTATGCTTGGACTCACCGAACAGATCTAAATCTTAACGGCTATGGTAGTCCAGATTCAAGCGGGTACTGTTATATGGGTTGGAACAGCACATCCTTAGGTCTCTCAGTTGATACAGGTAATCCAGTATATGACAACTATTATTATTTCCTACAATTTTTCTATAGTTACTTAGTCAACGGAAATTCAATCAAAAGTTCACTTGATTACGCAGCTAACCAAATCTGGGGCTGTTCTTGGCAAGGTCAATACTGTCCGCTGGGATATGGTACATATTTTGACGGCGAGTGGCACTGGATTAATGTCTTTGGAGAAAGCACTATGGTTCTTCCTTAATGGAGTGAAATAAAAAATGGAAAAAACAAAAATGTTTACCTTGATTTTGATAACTGCTTTGCTATTTTCAACGATATCGTTTATGCCAACAGTTGTCGCTACAGATAATTCTGAAAAAAAAGTGCTATCACTATTGTCTGACGTATTTGCCCTAGACCTGTCACACTATAATGTCACGCTTAAAGTAACAGAACTCCAAACTGGTCAGTCAGCCGTAGTTTATACACTTGAATCAGATGACAGCGTTGTTTCGGCTCATTCATTGTATATGTGTGATTCATTTAAGTATTGCATTCTATACAACGATAAAGGTAATCCCGTATATACTCAAGAACCTTCTGCGGGCATCATAGAACAGAGTAAAGTAATTCTTCAACGGTACCGTACCTTTGTCACCCAAAACGGCGACTCGGATAGTTACCTTTCTCAAATGGAAAACCTCATAAACCAAGTTACTGATTCTGAAGCAACTTCTATAACAGAGGGTAATATGTGCCTTAACATAACTTGCTATACTGCTAGAGTTTCAGAAACGCCTTTGCAGACTGTTCGATGGTTTTATGTAGAAAACGGTATAGAAACTATCAAAAAAGCAGTAACTCTCGAATACACAGACGGCGTCTTAACATCAATAAGTGATTCGTGGAATTTATATTCTGTTGGTAGTTCTGATTCTATTTCTCAAGAGGCGGCAGAAGCTATTGCGTATGAGGCGGCACAAAATTATGACGTTGAATTCTTTGCTGAGGACGGTTCCGTTTATACTGAGCGGGCTGATGTTTCTGATGTGACAACTAAGGCAACTGTGAGTTTGCAGCAGAGGTCTAATGAGTCGGATGCTTTGTTTCCTTATTGGGATGTTCAGTTTTGGTTTAACGGCAGTCCTCATGGCAGTCAAGTGCGTGGCATTGAAGTTGGCGTTTGGGGTGACACTAAGCAGGTTGAATCATGTAAGCCCATTGTAGTGTTGGGTGGAGAAGACCCATCGCAATCGGAAACGTCTGGTGACACTGTTGCGGGCAATGAAGTGTTCCCTATTGGTACAGTTGCAATTGTTTCTGCTGTTGGCTTGGTGGTTGTTTTAGTTGCCGTAGGTATAGCAGTTAAGAGAAAACATGGCAAGCAGTAACCCATTTTTTCCTTTCTTTTTCTTTATTTTATTTGATTAAACGATTTAATTCTAAAAAAGCGCAGGAATAACCGTTTAATACCTGTAGAATTTCTTACTCAATGGAGTGAACAGGGAGAAGGCGGTTGCTTGCATGCATGAAAATGTACTGTTAACTGGTGCTTCAGGCTTTTTAGGTGCCCAAATCGCAAGACGCCTCATCACACAAACAGATTCCCAAATTATTGCATTAATCCGCGG
>JAWRIR010000048.1:0-7045 GCA_040268405.1 Thermoproteota archaeon
GCAGAGCACCAAAAAGTAAGGGCGCAAGCCAAGATAGAGCAGTTTTTAGGGTAAATTCTGTTTTTTTAAGCAACAGACAGCAAACCATTACCAGCAATGCTATTGTAATAAAAATTAGGCTGCTAAAAATGTGCGTTAAAAACAAGCTGGCAACCAGCAAACTTGTCGTTGTTAAGAAGGTAACGTTTGAAAAGCGGTCTTTTTGGATTAGTAAAAAGAAAACCAATGGTATTAGGGTAAGTGCAATAATGTTTGGGAAACCGCCCCAACTTAACATTGCTATGTCACCAGCTGAGAAGACCGCCAAAAAAGCGGCAAGATACGCAGCTTTTTCATTCCAAGCTTTCTTTAAAATCAAAAAAATGCAGACTATTGTGATTGCAGAAAACGTTGCTGCAACAAGGACTTGTGCTAAGTAGTCAGGAAGCCCAGTTATTGCGGTTAAGGTAGCTACAAAAATGTGGTAACCCGGATTTGTAGCTGAAGTTCCGCCGCCCATATGATAATAGTTAACGAAAAAGCTTGTTTTGCCTGAAGTAATTGTTTTAATGACGCTTTCATGAAGCCCTATATCGGAGCCTGATGGAAACGTTTGCCAAGTTAGCAGTATAAACCTGAAAGCAAAAGCTAACATGAATGCAACTGTCAGCAGGACATTTTTTAGTTGTTTTTCAACCAACCAATTTTCTCCATTTTACACATTGTTACGGTGTTTTGTATACTATATTTGCAGGTTGGTTATAGTTAAACTTCATTAAAATTTCATCCAAAGCTGCTAAACGGCACGTTTTTCAGCGGTCAGCGGTTTACTGGATAAGCTTATATCCATAAATCATCAAAATATCGGTGAGGAGAAAAACTTGAGAACTAAGCTGGTTTCATTCACATTATTAACTTTAATCCTTTTATGCGGAGCAATATTGCAAGCATCAACAGTTAACGCGCAATATGCATACCGTTGCCGACTAACAATCACTAACAACAACCAAATGGGAGGTTATACTAGCCCCGGTTCAGGTGTCATAAACATTGACTATGGGCTTTCATACCAAGTTACTGCAACAGCAAATCCAGGCTACGTGTTTAGCGGCTGGTACCTAAACGGCGTCTACCAAAACAAGCTAACAACAATGACGTTAACAATGCTTCATGACAACACACTTACAGCAACATTTAGCCAGGAAGCAGTCTCTTTAGAAGTAACAGTTAATCCCCCAGAGGCTGGAACTACTAATCCACCCCCAGGCATATTGTATTACCCATCAGGAAATGCTGTTCAAGTATCAATTCAACCAAACGCTGGATACACCTTCAACGGTTGGTACCTAGATGGAACATACGTTGGATCAAGTACATCCGTAACCGTTCAAATGAATGGCAACAAAAGACTAAGTGCGTACTTTGGAAGCGGACTGCCAAACTCTACTGCAACACCCACTGATAATCCAACCCCTACTCCAACGCCAGTATCATTACCTCAAGGAGACTTAACAGTATCCTGCCAAAGCGCATCAACATATGACGGCTTTAACGTTAAAATCAATGGTCTTCTAAATGCAGGAGGCGCAAGTGTCGCTAATGCGGGCATACTGCTTTATCTCAGCGTTACAGGCGGTGATTCGTGGGATGTATTGTCATTTGTTAACACGGATACTAACGGAGCATTTTCTGTTTCATGGAAACCATCTGTCACTGGCAACTATGTTCTAAAAGCAGTTTGGACAGGCAACTCTGAATATGCCAGCACAACAGAAACCGTTAATTTCGCTATAACACCCTTTGAAGAACAAAGCGTTTTCTCGGTAACTTCAAACTCGACACTCTCAGGTTTATCATTTGATTCTGAGGCTAAAACATTAAGCTTCAGCACTGAGGGACCTTCAGGCTCAACAGGCTACGTTAACGCAATAATTCCAAAATCTTTAGTCCCGGACATTTCAACAATTGGTGTTTTTCTTGACGGAACCGAGATAAGCTATAACTCAGCTTCACAGTCAGACGCGTGGTCACTTACCTTTTCGTACCATCAAAGCTCACATAATTTGGTCATAGGCTTGAATGAGGCTCCAACGCAATCTACGGGTGGCTTGTCGATGGATACAACGCTGATAATTGGCGCTCTTGTGGCTGTAATCATTGCCTTAGTTGCGGTCGTTACGGTGCTTTTCAAAAAGAGAAGCCCAAAAACAAACTAAAAATAAGAGCAAAAAACAGCTCTTGACCAACTTTTTTCTTTCTTTTTAGGTTTTATAAAATAGGCACCAGTTTTATTGCAGTACCTTAAAACCTGAAGTTGCCCGTTTTTTCGCAAAGATTCCACTGCACTATATAAGCAGTAAAGAAATAAACCTGTTAAAAACTCCTTAAAATTACCAATTATACATCACCTCAAAGACCAAATCAACGTAAAAATTTATATTTTAAATTAAAAAAAGCAAGCAAGCAGACCACAACTTTTAGCCATACGTGGCGAACACTTTTTTATCTTAACATGTCCCACATGAACTAAAGCACATATGGAGAATGCAAGTTTGGGTAATCGTTTTAAGTGGAAGCAAGAAGAAAAAGAAACAGTCGTTTCAAAATTAAAGAATGCAACAAAGCCTCAAGAAAACGTTAAAGAACAAATCGGTTTGGTTACCCAACGGTTAGATGCACAAACCAGAACTCTTGACGCAGCAGTCAAACGTTTTGAAATGCGTGACGCGGAAATTTTCAAGAAAGTAGTACGCGCCATGGAAACACGAGATCAGGCACGTGCAAATATTTACGCTACCGAACTTGGCGAAATTCGTAAAGTTGAAAAAATGCTTACCCACGCCTCGTTGGCACTTCAAAGCGTCTCCATGCGTTTGAACACTGTCCAAGAAATGGGCGACTTAGTAGCCGTCTTAAGTCCAGCAAAAACTATGCTAAACGGCATCCGTTCAGAAATGTGCGGCATCATGCCCGAAGCAAGCCAAGAACTCGGCAACATTGGCAACCTGCTCTCAGAAATATGCACTACAACAAGTAGCGAGTACAATGACGTTTCTGGCGTAGGCGCTCAAGCAGCAAACGAGGAAGCACTCAAGATTCTTGAGGAAGCTGAAATCGCCGCTGAAAGCAGACTTAAAGATAGACTTCCAGAAATCACACCAGGCTATGGTGTTAATAAGAAGTCAAGCCTGGAAGCATCTTCTTTCTAACCCCAACAATTTTTTAAAAATATTTTTTTCTTTTGACTTTTCGAGATTTAGTTTAGAAAAGAAAAAATGTGTTAAAGGCATCCAGCTATTTTCTTAACTTCCTCAAGGCTGAAAGCTCTCATTGTTAGGGTTTCTTGGTTTCCAGTTGCGGCAACAGCTAAAAGAAATGTAGCAGCAGATTGGTCATCAGGGAACTCTACTTTGGCTACAGCATCATATGGTCCAAATGTAAGGTTCCAATCTAACTGTTTTCCTCTTAAGCTTTCAATGGTTGCAGCGGCTGCTTCAATGTCTTTACATAACGTCTTCGGGTTAGCGGTTCCTTTTTGAGTACCCTTCATTAAAATGATGTAAGTCGGCATTTAGCACGTCCACCTCCACACTGTTTAAGGAGCTACAAACCCATTGGCATGGAAAGTTATTAAACGCTTACCTAAATGTTAGGGCTAAAATCTTTATTGAACAATTAAGTAAAGATGTTGTTGGCGAATTTTGTGAAACGTGACGAAGCCGTATCAGTGCTAAAAGAGCTTATCGACCACTGCCCTGGACTTGATGGACACCCATTAGAAATTACGCCGCCCAACACGTTGACGGCATCAGGCGAGGGATACCAAGTGTTTATCATAAAAGCTCTTGATGTGGAAACAAAAAAACGTGTAATAGACATTGTTTCACGGCGTCAGCTTGCATATCAAGTGGGCAGCATGTGGAAAACAAAGCGGTCTGCAACGGAACCAGACACGTTCATTATTTATCGACCAAAAAAATAATTAAAAATGGGTGGCTGGTTTTGTCAGCTCAAAAAAGCGTCTATATGGGCAGGGTGCCTGCTCCTAAAGTAGCGACTAGGAACAGGATATAGATGCCCATTAGCACAAGGCCTTCTCTTAGAGCAATTACTCTTCTTGAGAGGAAGTACCAGAAGAATGTGTTGATGACTATCGAGAAGATAATCAGGTTCAGGTACACATTCATGTTTAGCACTAATGGTGAACCTAAGAGGAACGGTACAAACAGGCTTACACCGAGGATTAAGGTGGTGTTAAAGAAGGCTGCGCCGATGATGTTGCCTAATGCTAAGTTGGAGTGGCCTCGCAGTATTGATTTGACGCCGATTGTTAATTCAGGCAGGCTGGTTCCGATTGCTACGATAGTTGCGCCGATAATTTGTTGAGGTACACCCGCGGATGTGGCTATTGCAATTGCCGATTCAACCATAAAGTTGGCGCTGATTACTACACCTAAAGCGCCGATAATGGTGAATAGGACGAATCTTTTGAGTTTGCCTTTCTCTTCAGGAGTAACTTCGGCTTCAGCTTCTTCAGTAGTGATTCTTACTTTGGATAGTTTGTACACGTACCAGCCGAAGATGATTAGGAGTAGCAAACCTACAATCCAAGTGGCTTGTGTAACGTAGATGAGTCCTAACGGGACTACTGAGGCAATGAATAAGCCGAATTCGATGTTGCTTAACTCGGATTTTACGAATACTGGAATAATGTTTCCATTTGTTACGGCTAGATTCTTTCTTCGTCGTTTACCGTAACCAATGTTTAAGGCGAGCAAGACTGCGCCGATACCGAGGATGGCTGCAATGTTGAATATGTTTGAGCCTAAAGCGTTACCGATGGATAAGGGGGCTCCTCCGGATAAAGCGGCACTTAGGGCTACAGTTAACTCGGGCAGCGTGGTTGACAGGGAGATTAGTGTGAAGCCGATAGAGGTTTTACCTAGTCTGCTTATGGCGGCTACTTTGGTGGCGTATTTGATTACTGTGTCGCTTGAAAGGTTTAGGAAAATGAGTGCAACTGCAATGATTACTATGTTAACGAGGAATTCAAAGCTAAGTAAGTCGACCATAAAGTCCCCTCAGAATAGATTAGGCTTGTTCATTAACTATAAAAACTTATAACTGTTTTTCATTCATTTACCCAAAAAATCCATTCAATAAGACAAAAAAAGGGAACAAATGTATAGGTAACTTTAGCGGTGTTTGGTGCATTTCCTGTTTTTGCTTATTCCACGGCTAACTTCTTCGATGCCGAAACATTTTATCTGCTGTGAAGCTGAGCAGTCCACACATTTCTTTTCGGGTTTTTTGCTCATCCAGCATCAACACAGGCAACTGCTATTACAGGTTCTTCAAGATTATTTGTGACTGTCTCAACGTTATAACAATTTCTTATACCCTGCAGCTTGGCTTCTTTAAGTTGGTTACGTTTAATGTTTGAAGAAGTGGTTGCGTGGTTTAGCAATTTTCAAAACGACCTTGGGCTGGTTCTGATACTTGGCGCCATTGGGCTTCTCCTATTAACGATGCATTTGGTCGGCAAAAATTTTTGAGCCTTTTTGGTTACTCGGTTCTTAATGCATAGAGCCATTTCTTTTTAGCGGTAGTTGACTACCTCCACAACTTTTAACTACATAATTTAGCTAGTAGCTTTTGTTTTGTTTAATTCAAAGGTGGTGAAAATAGTTGATTTTCATTTTCTTGCTGAAATGGAAGTTTTCTATGAAAAAAGACGTTTTAGCCAAATTCACTAAAATGTATCAAGAACTGGAAAAGAAAGGTGTAAAACTGCAATTGTACTGGACGTTGGGGCACTACAATTTTGTAACTATAATGGAAGCACCATCTGAAATGGAAGCTATGAAACTGCTAGTACCTTTCGTAGATGTCGGCGACGTTGAAGTTTTGACTGCTATTCCACGAGAAGAAGCCCTTAAACTGCTTTAACATACACAAAAAAAGAAGGGAAAAATTATTTTGCGTAAGCCCCAACAAGGTCCCGTGCAGTAATTATCCCCACAATTTTCTCATATTCAATTACGGGCAAACGTCTAATGTGTTTTAACGCCATAGTTGCAGCTGTACGGTGAACGCTTGTGCCTGCTGGAATAGCAATAAGCGGTTGCGAACATTCCGGTCCTACCTCTGTAAACAGTGCTCTGCCTTTTGCCATAAAGTTAGTCAGCAAGTCTCTTTCAGTAAAAATGCCGAAGGGTTCACCTTTGCGTGTGATGATTACGCTGCCGATGCGTTTTTGTCCCATGATTTTTGCGGTGTTGATAACTGAAGTGTTTTCGTCTGTTGTGACAACCTTTTTTGTCATGAAATCGTCGATTTTTACTTCTGTTTCTTCGACGTCAGGCAAACTTTTGATGAGGTCTGAAGCGGTTATTATGCCTACAAGATTTCCTGCGTCAAAAACAGCGAGCCTCCCTTTCTTGCGAGCCATCTCTTGAGCAGCCTCTTTTATTGTGGCATTTACTGAAACGCCTGCTAGGGGGTAAGACATGATTTCGTTGACTTTTTCGTCAGTGAGAAACAATCCGAACGCTAAAACCTTGCTTAACAAGTCCCTCTCTGTGATGATGCCTACTGGTGTCTGGTAGTTTGTTACTATTAGGCTTCCAACGTGTTTTTCACCCATAAGTCGAGCGGCGTTGTCAAGAGAAACATCAGGCGTGATTGTGACTACGTTAGGAGTCATTATGTCGCGTGTTGTCTTGTGACTTGGCAAGTCCCGTTTGTATTGTTCATACGCGATGTCAACTACGGTTGGCAACTCAATTTTTGCTTCTTGAGGTGTTGCCAAACAAATCCCTCAAAATAATAATGGTTAAAATCTCTAATTAAGCTTCATATCAAACGACTATTCAAAATCGAGCCATTAACAAAGTGAAGGCTTCCGTGAATTAAATATCAGTTCTTGCAGAATCAAATAATTTTTTGGGAGTTGCTTTTGCATGTAAACTGAATAATAAGCCTCTGTTAACTCCAGCACTTTCTGCTCATCACTAGCATATTTTAAATGTAATAATTCATGAATCAACACTGCTCTAGCCCTGTT
>JAWRIR010000049.1:0-31912 GCA_040268405.1 Thermoproteota archaeon
GCAGTGAGTCTGATGAAGGCTGTATTGTTTGATCTTGATGATACCCTTTTTGATCATAAACACAGTCGATTAAAAGGTTTAGAGGCAATTCAAAAAAAGCTTCAGAAACTTAGAGCTGTTCCATTAGAAGAACTCGAGGAAGAACATGGAAGACTAATAGGTGCTGCAGATTTTTGTCCTGTGGCCAACGGCAATTTAATTATGGCTGATGCAACCACACAGGGAATATCCAAACTCTGTGCAATGTACGGCGTAAACCTGAGCATTGAAGAAGAAAAAAACGTCGTGGACCTATACACTAAAGAATACGTTAAAAGCCGTCAACCCGTTCCCGGCAGCATAGAACTCCTGACGACCTTGATGAATTATGCCAAACTCGGTGTAATAGCCAATGGTCAACTTGACTTGGAAATGGAGAAACTAAAAGCCTGCAAAATAGACAAACTGCTTGACTATTTTATAATTTCAGAAAATGACTGCTACAGAAAACCCAGTAAGCAACTTTTCGAGATTGCACTTGAAAAAGTGGATGTTGCGCCATCAAATGCGGTGTATGTTGGGGATTCTTGGAACTGCGATATATTGCCTGCAGTTGAGGTGGGTATGAAGGCTATTTGGCTAAACCGGTATGGGTTACAAAATCCCAATCCGAACATCGCCAGCGAAATCAATAGCTACGTTGACATCGACAAAAATGTTTTCTTAGGATAGACTGTTTGAAGGGCTTGCGATTACCCTTCTTTTTTAAACAAAAAACTTTGGCAATTTATTGGATTTAGCTGTTTATTTGTATTTTATTTTGAGCGTCAAAATTGCTAATGCTTGAATAAACGTGAAAGAATTTGCGATAATTATCGGCAAATCTATCTCAAACAAGCCGTAAATAAACCATAAAAATACGCCCCCACAAAACAGCGAAAACATCCATGTAGAGATGTCGTTGGCCGATTTGGTTCGTTTAACTTTGAGCAGTTGCGGTAGAAGCGCGATTGTGGTGAAGATTGCAGCAATTAAACCAATTATTGTTATGCTCAAATCCATTTTCCCTATCCCTTCCAGTTCACCAGCATTGTCGCCCTCATTTATTTACATTTAGTTTTTTGTATGAAAAATTTTTGGAAATAAATAAAAAATATTTAAAAGTGAATCAAATGCTTGTTTGTGGGTAAAAATTGGTGTGTTTTTTGATGTTTTTTCGTGTTTATGTTTGCCTGAGTCTTTCTGGGGCTGTGTTGGTTATTGCGCCCTGATTTTGTTTACTAAATTGCGTTGTGAGTAAAATGCTTTTTAGTCACTTTGCATTGCTTGTTATCAGAAAAAACGGGCATATGCGTTGCCTGAGGTAGTTAGGCGTTTAATAAATTTTCATTAAACGAATATTCTGGCAAGGGAAGGTTTAAATAAATACTGCCTCATTTCGTATATGCTTCAAGTTAAAAACGGATGATAATTTAGAATGTCGTCACAGGAATTTCGTCACATAGTGCGCATCTTGGGCTCTGACTCACCAGGCACCCTTAAGACTTCTTACGCAGTGAAACAAGTTAGGGGTATCAACATGAGCCTGTCCAACGCTGTTATTAAAAAAGCAGGCGTTAACCCAGATTTGCGAGTAGGTTTCATCACTGATTCAGACATCGCCAAAATTGAGGATGTAATCCGGGACCCAGCAAAATATGGCATACCCAGCTGGCTATTCAACAGACAGAAAGACTCGGAAACAGGCAAAGACGCTCACCTCTTAAGCGCTGATCTGATTTTCAAAGTAAAAACAGACATTGACCAAGCCAAAGAAATCCGTTCTTGGCGTGGATACCGTCATGCATACAGCTTAAAAGTACGTGGTCAAAGAACAAAAACCACTGGACGCGCAGGCAAAGCTTTGGGCGTTAAGAAAAAGACTTTACAGCAAGGTAAGCCAGGCGGATCTGAAGGAGGCAAATAAGCATGGGAGATCCAAAGAAACAGCGTAAGAAATTCGAAACTCCACGTTTCCGTTGGCGCAAAGATATCCTTCAAGAAGAGCTTAAACTCTTAGGTCAATACGGCTTAAGAAACAAGCACGAACTCTGGCGCCACAAAACATACCTATCCAAAGTCAGAGGCATTGCACGTTCATTAATTAGTGAAACACCCGAAAGACGTGCAAAAATGGAAGGCGAATTACTAGCACGCCTAAAGAAATTAGGTATTCTGCAAGAAACAGCAGTTCTAGATAATGTCTTAGACTTAACCATTGAAGACATCTTAGAACGCAGACTGCAAACAATCGTCTTCAGAAAGAGCCTAACAAGAACAATATTCCAATCACGCCAACTAATCACTCACGGTCACATATCCATCAACGGCCGTAGAGTAACAATACCCGGCTACATCGTGCCAAAAGCAGAAGAAGCAGAAATAACTTACTCTGTAACAAGCGCGGTATCCAACCAAGCCCACCCATTACGAGTAGGCTTAACAGTTGTCGCTAAAGAACCAGAAATCCGACAACCAAGCCGTGGTAGAAGAGGCGGCGGACGCGGAGGCGGCAGATTTTGAGTAACAGCAAACGTAACGAGAAATGGGGCATAGTGCACATCTTTAGCTCCTACAACAACACCCTAATCCACATAACAGACATAAGCGGCGCAGAAACAATCGCCCGCACAACAGGCGGCATGTTCGTCAAAGCTGACCGCATGGAATCATCACCATACGCAGCTATGCGCGCAGCAACCGGAGCAGCAGAAGTCGCAAGAGACAAAGGAATCACAGCAATTCACATCAAAGTTCGCGCACCAGGTGGTAGTGGTCCAAGAACTCCTGGTCCAGGTGCACAAGCAGCAATCAGAGCCCTCGCAAGATTCGGCTTCCGTATTGAACGTATTGAAGAAGTAACCCCAATTCCTCATGATGGCACACGTAGACCCGGTGGCAGAAGAGGAAGAAGAGTTTAAACTTCCACCCTTTCCTTATTTGATTAACAGAAAAATTGAAATAATGCACTGAAACAATTATTGAAACGCAAGCCAATATTTGCACCTATTGTTGGAGTGTCTAAAGCAAGTGAAAGTTGAAATCCTCGAGAAAAATGATAATGTCCTTCGCGTAATTGTTAGAGACGCAGAGGTTCCCCTAATGAACGCTCTACGCAGAATATCACTTTCTCAGGTGCCATGCATGGCAATTGACGAAGTTGTCATGATTGATAATTCATCAATTCTGCAAGACGAAATTATTGCCCACAGGCTTGGTCTTACTCCATTAAAAACAGACCTCGACAACTACAACACTCCCGAAGAATGCCCCTGCCAAAGCGAATTCGGCTGTCCACAATGCCGCGTAACTTTAACGCTGGATGCAGAGGCAAAAGACGGTACACGCACCGTTTACAGCGGCGAACTTGTTTCTGAAAACCCCGAAATCGTTCCCGTATCAGACAAAATCCCAATTATTAAACTTGCAAAAGGCCAAAAACTGAAACTTGAAGCCTATGCAAGACTTGGCACAGGCAAAATTCACGCGAAATGGCAGCCAGTATGTGTCTCTGCATACAAGTATTACCCAAAAATCATAACTCCAACCGAGTTATGTGAAGACTGCCAAAAATGCGTTGATATTTGCCCCAAAAAAGTGTTAGAAATTAAAGGCGGCAAAGTTGACGTACGCGACCTCTATGCATGCAACTTGTGCATGGACTGCGTTGATGCCTGCCCCAAAAAGCCATCCCTAATCAAAGTTGAATGGGAAAAGAACGCTTTTATCGTTAATTTGGAGTCATCAGGTGCACTTCCACCTGAACGAGTACTTCAAGAAGCAACAAAAATCTTAGGGCAACAACTTAAGGAATTTGAAGAACAAGCAAAGGTAGTAGAAAAACAATGATACAAACAGAATCAACCAACCCAGAATTAGTCCAGCTCATCAAACAATTAAAGAAAGAGAGCAGAGAAAAAGATGCACCAATCTGGTTAGATGTCGCTGAACAGTTAGCTCAGCCACGCTCTCGCCGCGCAGCAGTGAACCTAAGCAGCATCAACAGGAACACAAAACGCGCAGAAACAATCGTTGTTCCCGGCAAAATCCTCGGAACCGGTTCATTAACCCACCCAATCACAGTTGCTGCATTCAGCATTTCAGAAACAGCAAAAGCAAAACTTGACGCAATAAAAGCAAAATATGTAACAATCCCTGAGCTTGTTGCCAGCAACCCAAAAGGCTCAAACATCAAAATTATCCGGTGAAAATAAAATGTCAACAAAAGTAACTTACGTAAACGCTGACGGATTAATCGTTGGCAGAATGTCAAGCAACATTGCTAAACGGTTACTAAACGGTGAAAACGTCACCATTTTGAACGCTGAAAAAGCAGTCTGTTCAGGAAAAAAGAAGAGCAAAATTGCAGAAGCACACGTATTCCTTGAAGTAGGCGCACCAGAACGTGGCCCATTCCACTACCGCAGACCAGACAGAATGCTTAAAAAGACTGTCCGAGGAATGCTGCCCTACCGCCAACCAAAAGGAAAAAATGCATTTAAACGTCTAAAGGTTTTCATGGGTGTACCATTAGAGCTTAAAGACCAACCAGTAATCCAATTTGAAGAAGCTCAAGCTTCAAAACTTAAGGGACCATCCTTCACTTTAGCTGAATTAGCAAAAGAAATCGGATGGAATCAAGGTGAATAATCATGCCGGCAAAGAAAGTATTAGTTGTTAGCGGAAAACGAAAAACCGCAACTGCACGCGCCGTAGTAAAACAAGGCGTAGGCAAAGTGCGCATAAACCTTACACCAGTTGAAATTTACGAACCAGGCATTGCACGCGAAAAAATCATGGAACCACTCCTGCAAGCAGGCGGAGACGTTTGGCACCAAGTAGACCTTGACGTTCAAACCAGCGGCGGAGGTTTCATGGGTCAAGCAGAAGCAGCCCGCATGGCAGTCGCAAACGCTTTGCTCAAATGGACAAAAAGCACTCATTTACGTACAGTCTTTAGTGAATATGACCGTACAATGATTGTCGGTGACTCCAGAGCTAAAGAAACCAAAAAGTTCGGTGGAGCCGGCGCACGCGCAAAGGAACAGAAAAGTTACAGGTAAGGTGAAAAAAGAAAGTGATAATTCCCGTAAGATGCTTCACCTGCGGCAAAATGGTTGGAGACAGATGGGAAGAATTCGCAAGGCGCATTAAAACAGGCGAAAACGCAAGCGACGTGCTTGACAGTCTAGGCGTCAAACGTTACTGTTGCAGACGTATGCTGCTTTCCAACGTAGAAATAGTGGACGAAGTGCTACGGTTCTATGAAGAAGCAGAAAAACGCAAAGAAGCACGCAACTTCTATTAATTTTCACCTAATTTTCAGCTTATTTAAATTTTTTATTTAATTTTTCAATTATTCAGTGTACACTTTCCAACAGTTGTTATAAACTTTTTACTTCAACCTAATCAAGAGGATGGCTCTTTTTTCTAAACAATAGTCATCTTCATAAAAAAATTGGAGAATAAAAAAGTTGGAAGTTTCAACAAATAAGAAAAAAACTTTTTTTTCGATCATTATGGTCGTAATGATGATAGCTTCTACAGTGCTCATTGCAGCTCCAATTCAGCCAGTTCAAGCAGCTCTTGCGCCAGTACAGCCATATGCTGGACCACTAAAAAGTGGTGACGTTGCCGACGGCACTTTCGACACTGACGTTTGGATAAGCATTAGACCCAGCGTTGTCGGTAAAGACCAAACTGTTCTAGTGAACATTTGGGCTACACCCGCGTCAAACGCTCAACGCAAACTTATAGGGTATCATGTAACAATTACCAAACCTGATGGATCTACAGACGAGTACACGATGAACTCGGAAAGAGATACTGCCGCCACTTGGATGGAATACACTCCGACAATGGTTGGCGTATACAAGTACAAAGTTGATTTTCCCGGTTGCTTCTTACCTCCAGGATACTACAATGACGGTGTAGTCTACACGACAGCTGCCGAAGGCGCTGCTGGCTACATGACAACAACATCAAACTATACTGGCTCAACTTACTACAAACCCGATTCCAGCCCCGAATACACATTCACCGTTCAAGAAGACATGGTTTGGTCATGGCCCTACGTGACAACTCCAACCGATTACTGGACACGACCCGTAGCACCCGAACTAAGAGAATGGTTACCAATCATTGGTGACTGGCCCTGGTATGGACCCGCAGGTCCCGACTACTATGAAATGTATCCCGACTGCAGCCCCTACTGGAACCAAAGAATGGACTTCTTCCCATACGTAGAAGCCCCTGAAACAGCACACATTGCTTGGAAACAAGTTAACGCTATCGGCGGAATCACCGGTTCAGGTAGGTACGGAACATTTGGCGCCACTGAATGGTCATATGAAGTTCCATTTGCCACTACATCAGCCAACCCGGGCGTAATTACAATGGCTATCGGCGGAAGAGGATACATGGCGGTGCCAAAAGTACGTTCTGAATACATCAATGGCAGTATCCAGCAAGTAGCAACAACCACGTTACAGTGTGTTGACATGCGTACCGGACAACTATACTGGGAAGTTGACGGATTTACCCACTCACAAACTGTGGAAAGCTTCGGCAACTGGCAATTCCAAGGCGCAGTAGAGTATCCATCTACGATAGTATACTTGGATGGCAGTAGACTCTACAAGTATAACGCAAACAATGGCGCAATGACACTAAATACTTCAATTTCACCGTTGACGTCAGCAATTCACTACATGAGTGGCTACGGCTTAGGTGTACAAACAATAGGAACAGGCGCGAACGCACAACGTTACCTTATTAACTTCACAACCGCCGGAACCTCAACAAACTTTACCTCAAGAATAGTAAGCAACATTAGCTGGCCATTAACCAGTTTCCCCGCAACCAGTGACTTCACAGCTGGAATTGCAGCTTCGTTTGGACGAGGACTCATCGGTTATGACGGAACAACACCCGAAATGCGACTCATAACTGTAGACATGAAAACAGGTGCAGTGCTAGTTAACAAGACAATTGCCCCTGCAGGTTCACAAGAATTCATGGGTTATAGCAGTGCAAGTGATCTTTGCGATAAAGGAACATACGCTTTCCTTAACGCTTGGGGTGAATTCAAAGGACTTGACTTAAGAACAGGCGAACTAAAGTGGACAAGCGAAAAAATGGATGCTCCATGGGACGCAAACAGCTTCGGCGCATACGACACAACATCAGCCTATGGCATGTTCTTCCGAGATGCTTATTCTGGCGTTTACGCGTTTGATTGGGATACAGGCAAAATAGTCTGGAAATATGAGAACCCCGCAGTAAGCCCATTCGAAACACCCTACATTAACGAGAACGGGACTACAGTGATGTCATTTAATGGTGCCTCATATGCTATTGACGGTAAGCTTTACACTGTTAACACGGAACATTCGCCAACACAACCAATTACAAGAGGCTGGAAACTAAACTGCATTAACATAACAACCGGAGAAAAAATATTTGACGTAATGCTTACAGGATCGATAGGTGCAACCGTTGATGGATACATGAGTTTATCTGAATCCTACACTGGCACATTATACGTTTTAGGCAAAGGTAAAAGTGAAACAACAGTAACCGCTCCCGACATTGTGGTACCAAAAGGCGATGGTGTAGTAATTAAAGGAACAGTTCTCGACCTGTCACCTGCACAAACTGGTACACCATGTGTTTCTGCTGAGTCAATGTCTATACAAATGGAGTATCTACACAAGCAACTGCCGATTGGTGGACTTTGGGGCAACGAAACTATTACGGGTGTTCCAGTATTTCTGACAGCCATTGACTCGAACGGTAACGCACTAGATATTGGTACAGTGACAACCAACGGGTACTATGGCACCTTTAGCTGCGAATGGACGCCACCCAACGAAGGCATGTACGAAATTATTGCTTCATTCGCAGGCGACGACTCTTATGGCAGTTCAGCAGCATCAACAAGCATAGTAGTAGGTGCACCACAAGAAACAACACCTTCAGCGACTACTTCCAGTATAGAAATGCCGCAGTTTGAACTATACACAATAGGCTCAGCCGTTGCAGTAATAATCGCAATTGCAATCGCTACCATTCTAATACTCAGAAAAAGACCCTAAAAAGGAATTTTTCCTTTTCTTTTTTTTTTACTTCCCTTTAGCAGCTGCTGCGTCACGGCTTGCTTGACTTAACATTTTTCCAAAGTTTGGGCTAAGCGGAAACATGGTTTCATTTACGCAGGTTAAGTTGACTCTTTGCACGCTTGGTATCTTCTTAACTTCATTAACTAAATCTTTGATGCTGTTGAAATCAGTAACGGGTGCAAGTGCTATTAAGTCAAAAGGACCGATTATTTCGCTCACGCTTATTATATTGCTTATTTTTTTAAGTGCATCAACTGTGGTTTTTTTGGTCTGATTTGGAGCGTTGGTTATTAACAGAAAAACTTTGCCTTGATAACCAAGTTTTGAAAGGTCAATGTGAATTGATGATCGCGCAATTACTCCTTCTTTAACCATTTTATCGTATCTGCTTTTAACGGTAAAAGAAGAGATCTTGAGTTTTTTTGCTATCTGTAAAAATGATGTTTGAGCATCAAGCAGTAATTCGCCGAGAATCAGATAATCTGTTTGATCCATTATTGTTTGCTTCCACAAGGTTGTAAATTGATGTTTTCATAAATCATTTCAGGTGCACCTGACCAAACGTTAATGGTTACTTTTCTGGCGGCGAATTTTTCCTTTATTGAATAAGCAATTTTATCGAGTTCACTGATGTTTTTGGCAAAAACTAAGCCGCAAATGTCATATTCGCCGACACTGGATGAGGGCTCGACAATGTGAATTTGTTCTTCCATTGCTTTGATTATTTCTTGATCGTGATTCCCATCAATATTTATTCCAATAGTGGCGACGATGGGCATTCCGATGGCGCCTACGTTGGGGAATATTGTTGATCCTGTGATGACTTTGAGGTTTTTTAGGCGTTTGATTCTGTTGAGGACTGATACTGAGGAGGTTTTGCATTCTTTTGCGATGTCTTTTAGTCGCGTTCTTGCATCTTTGATTAGCATGCTTAGTATTTTAACGTCTGTATCGTCAAGTTCGATAATGTTGCTCATCCTTTTCCCTTATCTGTTATGTCTTGGATGCTTGTAAATAAATGTGTGTGCACCCTCTGAATTTTTCTTATTAAAATTGTTAGTTTTTTAAGTTAATTTACTAATTTTTCTCGATGCGGTTAAATACTAATCGTTTTAGCATATTTTTGTCGTTTAATCTATGGAGCTCAAGCAGCACTTCAAATTCCTATGTTCCTCTTCTAAATAAAATAAATTATTCAAATAATGTGACAATTTTTACTGTTTGAGACGTTTTTAAATTATTAATAAAAATTTTACTCACGTATAGTGAGTGCGTGTTAAATTAATTTTTAGTCAATGCTTTTTTGTTTAAACGTAAAGGAAAATGACAAAATTGGAAAAAAATATAAATCCAAAAATTATGGCAACAATAGCAGTTCTTATGCTTGCTTCAGTGCTGATAACATCACTGCCTTCTACTCAAGCACAAGTGGTAACAATCGGTGCACCAGACCTGCCAGAATGGCCAACAAGCGTTCCAGAAGGAGCCACACCAAGCATTAGCATAGACACACGTTCATACATCAGCCTTAGCCCAAACCCAATCGGCAAAGGCCAAAACGTACTAGTCAACCTATGGCTTGAACCCCCATCACAATACAACAGGTACTTCTCAGGCTTCAACGTAGAAATAACTAAGCCCGACGGCACAACCGAAAAAATCGGTCCAATCAACTCGTACCAAGGTGACGCTACAGCGTGGTTCGATTATACTTTAGACCAAGCAGGAGACTGGCAATTCAAATTCAGCTTTGCAGGTAACTATTTCCCAGCAGGTGTCTACTTTAACGGCAAAGTATACAACAACACTGCAGAAATCGGACCCTACACGGCAACCATGTTCGGAGCACCAATTTTTCTAGACTCAGCATACTATAAACCATCAGAAAGCCCAGTGGTATCTTTGACAGTTCTAAATGAAACAGTTGCGTCGTATCAAGGCGCACCGTTACCATCTGATTATTGGACACGCCCTATCAACATTAACAATAGAGAATGGTGGGTAATCGGTGGACAATACCCATTCGCTGGACAAGGCGGAGGACCAGGATACCCAGAGAACACTAACGCTTTTGCAAGCAACTACAAATTTACTCCATACGTAGAAGCACCAAACACTGCCCACATCGCTTGGAAACGTCAAGGAGCCCTCGCTGGTATAGCCGGTGGACAATATGGCTATCGTTCAGTAGGCCCCGGTGAAAGTGCATACGCTGGAACGCCCGCTATAATCTTCCAAGGCAGAGCATATCAAACAGTAGCTAAAGCAATCGATGGTGTTGCTCAGAACGTTTTACAATGCTATGACATACGAACAGGCGAAATCTATTGGGAACAAGTTGGTATAGCACAGGCGCCTACAGCAGTTACTCAAAACCAGATTGCTTCAGCTGTACCCGGAGCAGGCGCAACAGGCTCAGGTCAAGGAACATTCTCACTACTTCACATAAGCTCCAGATTAGTCAAATACAACGCATGGAATGGTGCAGTACAACTAAACGTTTCGCTTCCAGTGACATCAGGTACATACTACAATGATCCATTCGTCTTAAGTGTACAAAACTTGGGTGCAGGCAACTATCGCTTAATCAACTGGACAACAGCCGGAAGCACTAGCAACTTCACTGAAAGAATAATGAGCAACGTGACTTATCCATTCAGCAGTTTAGGCACATGCGATTATGAATCAATGATAGCAGTTTCTACAGGGTCAATTATTCCCGCTGGTGCAGGAACCGCACAAGGACAATACCTAATGGCTGCAAGCTTAACCACAGGACAACTATTATGGAACGTAACCACAGACCACATCTTCTACAGCACAAGCACAGGCGTTGCAGACCACGGCAAATACACTGTACGCATGCTTGATGGTGTTTGGATAGGTTGGGACTTAAGAAACGGTCAACAATTATGGCAAACTGAAGATTTACCCTATCCATGGGGCGACTTCGGAGCCTACACAATAGCCTCCTACGGTGGAGTATTCTATGACTTCTCCTACGCTGGAATCTACGCATTCAATTGGGACGATGGATCAATCGCTTGGAACTTCTCAACTCCAGGTATACCTTTCGAATCTCCATGGTATCCGAACGGTGGATGGTTCAGTAACTCGCCACAACTCGCTGACGGCAAACTCTACTACGCCAATGGTGAACACTCACCAACACAACCCTTGGCAAGAGGATGGCGCCTTTGGTGCTTTGACGCCCTTACAGGCGAAGTTCAGTGGAACATAACTGGCGGCGGCTCTGCAGGCGCAATCGCTGATGGCTACTTAACCTACGATAACCGGTACGACGGCACAATGTACGTTTTCGGTAAAGGTGAAAGTGCAACAACCGTTTCAGCACCTCAACTAAACATCGTTACAGGTCAGAAAGCAATAATTTCAGGCACAGTTCTTGACATGTCACCAGCACAACCAAACACGCCCTGTGTTTCAGCAGACACGATGGGTCCATGGATGGAATACTTGCACATGCAAGGAGTAATCCCAAGCGGCACAGGTGTACCAGTATCTCTTGACGCAGTTGATCCTAACGGCAACGCAGTTCACATTGCCGATGTAGTCAGCGATTTAAGCGGCACCTTCGCGTACACTTGGTCTCCAACTATGGCGGGCGACTACAAGATTACGGCTACCTTCCTTGGAGATGACTCGTACGGCAGTTCTTGGGCACAAACATACGCCACAGTAGTAGAAGCTTCACAGCCAACACCAACATCGTCATCAACCGTTAACGTTGACCAAGTAAACAGCAACACCACAACAACAGTGATTGCCGGCGTAATAGCTATAATAATTGCCATAGCAGTAGCGACAGTGCTGATTTTAAGAAAGCGCTAAAACTATTCTCTTTTTCTTTTTTTTATTAAGAAACAGCTAATTTTACTTTAATGCAGATTAAAAAAATAAAAATTTTAAAAAGGAAAAAGTTTAATGCGAATAAAGCTTCGCATAAGGCCGGCTTGATAGCGGTCTAATCTTCTTGAATTTGCCATTCAAGATTTTCTTTGCATCCGCACCAAAAAGGTTGGCGTACTCTTTGACTAAGCCTTCAATGATTTGCATGTCTTTTTCGTCTGTGTCCTCTGTTTTTGTGCCTTCTTCAGGGCAGAGGATTTCTCCACGTTCATAGATTACTCCGCCGTGCATGCCTGTGCCGACAAATCTTGCAATGCATTTTTCGCCGTCTTTAAGGTTCAATCCTAAAAGCACGATTATGCCGCCTGCCATGTATTCAGCTAGGAAGTCGCCTGCAGTTTGACCGATAACGATGGTTGGGATTTTGGTTTCGTATTCTTTCATGTGGATGCCGACGCGGTAGCCGACGTTGTCGCGTACAAAGATTTTTCCGCCTCTCATTGAATGTCCTGTTAGGTCGCCTGCGTGTCCGTGGATGACTATTTTGCCTTCGTTCATTGTGTTGCCGCTTGCGTCTTGTGCGTGTCCGTAAACAGTGATTTGTGGGCCGTTCATGAATGCGCCGAGGTCGTTGCCTGTGATGCCTTTGATTTCGATTGGGATGGTTGTTTCAAGGTCTGTGCCGATGTAGCGTTGACCGCAAACGTTTATGACATTTAGTTTTTCTACAGTTTTGTCTTTGATTACTTTGCGTAGTATGCAGTTTAAGTCTCTGTAGTAAAGGCAGTCAGCGTCAACAGTGACGACGTTGCCTTCACGTTTTATTCTTGATTCCAGTTTTGGATCCATAACATTTTGTGCCATTGTTTTTACTCTCCAGCCATTTTAACTCCCAAAATTTGGAGTTCTTTGTCAGTCATTCCAACGCCACGTAATGCTAAGCGGTTGCCGCGTAAGCTTTCAATAGCGTTAATGCCCATTAAGCCCATCATGTCTTTAATTTCGTGTGTCCAACTGTGAAGCAGGTTCACTAGACGTTTTGATGCGATGTCTGGGTTGATGCGTTTGCCAATCCATGGATCGCTTGTAGTGATGCCCCATGGGCATTTGCCTGTGTAGCAACGTTGACAAACTGTGCAGCCTATCGCAATCAACGCGGCGGTGCCAATGTAAACGGCGTCTGCGCCAAGTGCGATTGCTTTGAACACGTCTGAACTGCTGCGTATGCCGCCTGCAATTACGACTGAGGCTTGGTTGCGTATGCCTTCGTCACGTAGTCTTTGGTCTACTGATGCAAGGGCAAGTTCGATTGGGATGCCTACGTTGTCTCGGATGGCTTTGGGTGCTGCTCCTGTTGCGCCTCGTACACCGTCGATTGCGATCATGTCTGCGCCTGCGCGTACCATGCCGCTTGCGATGGCTGCGATGTTGTGTACTGCTGCAACTTTTACGGAGATTGGTTTTTCGTAGTTGGTTGCTTCTTTGAGGGCGTAGATTAGTTGTCGTAGGTCTTCGATTGAGTAGATGTCGTGTTGTGGGTATGGTGATAATGCGTCTGAGCCTTGTGGAATCATACGTGTTTTAGCTACTGGCGCGGTTACTTTTTCGCCTGGTAAGTGTCCGCCCATGCCTGGTTTTGCGCCTTGACCGATTTTGATTTCTACAGCGGCGCCAGTGTTGAGGTATTCTGAGTGAACCCCAAATCTGCCTGAAGCCACTTGAACGATTGTGTGGTCTGCGTATTTGTAGAGGCTTTTGTCTAAGCCGCCTTCGCCAGTGTTGAAGTATGTGCCGCATTCTGTTGCTGCACGAGCCAGAGATTCATGAGTGTTAAGGCTGATAGCGCCATACGACATGGCTGAGAACATTACTGGAACGTCAAGGCGTAATTGTGGTGTAAGCTTGGTTTTTAGTACTGTTTCGCCGTTTTCTATTTCGAGGTCTAGTTTGTCTGGTTTTGTGCCAAGGTATGTTCTGATTTCCATTGGTTCACGTAGTGGGTCGATTGATGGGTTGGTTACTTGGCTTGCGTTTAGCAGTAGTTTGTCCCAGTAAGTGAAGGATGGTTTGTCGTTGCCCATGCCTGTGATGATTACTCCGCCGTTTTCTGAGTGCTTCTTTACGTCGCGTATGGCTTCCATGCTCCAGTTGGCGTTGTCGCGGCTGGCGTTTGGGTTCTTGCGTATGGTGATTGCGTTTGTTGGACAGAAGGTAACGCATCTTTGGCAGTTAACGCAGTTTGCTTCTTTGCTGGCTATGGTGTCTGATTCTTCATCATAGCAGTGAGTATCATAGGTGCATTGGTTAACGCATACTTTGCAACGGATGCACCGTCTTGGGTCTCTTTCTACGAGATATTCAGGAATCACGTAAGTCTTCATTTTCATTTTTGTTCTCTCTCCGTTTATGCCTTAACCTCAACGGGTTTCTGGCTGTTTTTTAGTCTGCAAATTACTGGTTCGCCTCCTCTTGGCGTCCAGAAGCTGTCAAGGTTTGGTGATACAAGACGAATAGCTGCTTCTTCTGATGACAGGTATGTGAAGTCACCGTTGGTTCCAGCTACGAGAGGTCTTAGTTTGATTCGGTCGGTTAAACCAATCATTTCGTCTTGGTTAGCAATAACAATGCTAAATGGGCCATTCATGAGTAAGCTGCCGTAGGTTTGGCGTAATGCTTTCTGTACTGCTGCTTCTCTGGCTGACATGTTGTCAATTTCTTCCCACAGCGGTGCAGCTAAAACTTTAGCTACCAGTTCAACTGGCAAGTTTTGTCTGCGCATGAGCAGGTCTACTGCGTAAGCTAAGACTTCAGTGTCTGTTTGCATTGTGCATTTGTAACCGTACATTTCCAAGTAGCGACGGTTAATGCCGTAAGATGATAATTCGCCGTTGTGAATTACGGTCCAGTCTAGAATGTTGAATGGGTGTGCTCCGCCCCACCAGCCTGGAGTGTTGGTTGGGAAACGACTGTGGCATGTCCAAAGGTATCCTTGATAATCTTCCAAGCAGAAGAAGTCTGCAACGTCTTCTGGGAAACCGACGCCTTTGAAGACTCCCATGTTTTTGCCGCTTGAAAACACGAACGCTTTGCCTGTTTCAGTGTTTATGCGCATTACTGCGTCTAAGACGTAGTCTTCTTCAGACTGGTCTTCTGGTCTGTGTTTTTGTGGTTCAACAAAGTAACGCCAAACCATTGGTGGATCGCGTACGTTGGCTTGTTTGTGTTGCATTTCTTCGTCGTAGATTATGTTGAATTTTGAGGCTAAGATTTTGTCTGTTTTCACTTTTGCGTCTTTTTCTAGGTACATTATGTGGAATGCATAGTACTCTTTGAATTCTGGGTATATGCCGTAAACTGCAAAGCCGCCGCCAAGTCCGTTGCCTCGGTCATGCATGTTTGCCATTGCGCGTACTGGGTCTTTTGAGCCGAAGCGGTTGCCGCTGGTGTTCATCATCGCGAAGATGCCGCAGGCTGAAAAGTCTTTGTCGTCGTTGTATGGGTTGATTATTTTTCTATCGTTCTGGTCCATTTTTATTGCACCACACTCATTTCTTTTTGTAGACTAGCTGGCAGGAACGCTAAGCTGAAGTCATCCCTTAGCAGGTCTTGTTTGAAGTCTTTTACGTTGATGTGTTTCTTTAGTAGGTTAAAGATGATTCCGGAGCGTTCAATAGAGTTAACCATTGTCATGCCGACAATAATGTTGTCTTTTAGAACTAACTTTTTGTAGATGCCCTTGTCTGCGTCGTCCTTAACGAGAATTTCAAGGGTTGGGTCATCCTTGGGGTTAGCTAAACCTATTGAGACAATCGGCACGCCGAAATATTTGAGGCTGCTCATGTTTGTGCCGCCTTCATAAACTGCTTTTTTGCCTGTCATGTTGTAGCCTGCAGTTCTGCCTTCCAAAACTGCCAGTGGCCAAAGTGGTAAGAGGCGGTTCTGGTTTAGGACGTAATCGAAAGCTTCGGCTACGTCGCCGCTGGCGTAAACGTCTGGTACGTTTGTTTGCATGCAGTCATCTACGACGATGCCTCTGTTGGTTTTAACTGCTGTTCCTGCAACAAGTTCAATGCGTGGAATAACGCCGATGGCTACAATAACAATGTCACATGGCACTGTGTCGCCTTTTGTTAGGATTACTCCGCCGACAGCGTTGTCGTTGTCTGGGCGTCCAATGATTTTTTGGACTGACTGACCAGTTGCAAAGTTTACGCCTTCCTTTCTGATGGCTGCTTCAACTATGTCTGAAGCTTTGGCGTCAAGCAGTAAACTTAGAATCTTTTCCTGTAACTCAACAACTGTAACCTTTAAGCCACGTTTAACGAGGGCGTCGGTTACGCTTATGCCAATTAAACCTGCTCCGATAACAACTGCACTTTTAGCTTGTATAGCATCAATCTTGGCTGCAAGCTGTTGCGCGTCGGATAAGGTTGTAAATGTGAATACGCCGTCTTTGTCTTGACCTTCCATTTTTGGAACAAACGGTTTGCCGCCTGTTGCAAGTAGGAGTTTTTCGTAGGCGACTTTTTCGCCGTCTTCAAGACTGATGGTTTTGCTGGTGAGGTCTAATGAGACTGCTTTTTTGCAGGTCTTTAAATCGACATTTTTTTCGTTCCAGAATTCATCGTTGCGGCACTTCATTTTTTTAGCGTCTGCTTTACCGCTGACGAATTCGCTAATCATTGGTCTACTGTAATATGTGCACTGTTCTTCAGAAATGACCGTGATTGAACCTTGTGGGTCGACTTCGCGGATGGCGTCAACTGCACCTACGCCTGCTGCTGAAGCGCCGACAATAACGTACTTTGCCATTTTACGGTACCTCTTTTAATACTAATGCTTGGTTGGGGCAGTTGGCTACGCATGCAGGTTCGCTAAGTTCGATGCAGAAGTCGCATTTTGCAACTACTTTGTTTTGCTTGTCCATTTTTAATGCTCCATATGGGCAAACCATCACGCATGTCCAGCAGCCTATGCATTTGTCTTTGTTGTGGGTGACTAATTTTGTTTCTGGGTCTTTTTGCATTGCGCCGGCTAAGCAAGCGGTTACGCATGGTGCGTCTTCGCAGTGGCGGCATTGGATTGCAAATGAGATTGGTTTGTTTTGTTCTAAGCGTACGCGGCTTATTGGTCTGGGGCGTTCGCTGTTGTATGCCTTGATTGGGTCTTTTGATTTTGAGTGCTGAGTTGTGCAGGCTACTTCGCATAATCCGCAGCCTATACAGTTCTCTTGTTTGGCGATTATTCTTTTCAAGTTAATACCTCATTTTTCAATGATTTTAGGGGCTTAGCGTGAACAATTGAGCAACGCAATATACAAGTCGATGTCTTTTGTGCATGCTACACCGCTTGTTGTGGTCTTTTGTTCTGAATTTTTCAGGACTATTTTACAACTGTTTATTGGCATGTTGTCCCTTCTCACTAGTAGTGTTGCCCACTAAAATGCATGTATTCTATATAACTGTGTTGAAAATCATTTATATGCCAGTCAATGATACATGTAAACTACATGAAATATGTGTATAAGTGTGCGTTAACATGGCAGAAAGAGACTTAGGCTACCGACGAGTCCAAAGCACAGGCAGAGGCTCATACATCATCTCACTTCCCAAAGAATGGGTACAAGACCTAGGCTTAAAACGGGGAAGCGAAATCGCATTTAACATACAGCCAGATTCCACCCTAAGCCTCGTTCCACGAAAAATCAAAGAAAAAGAAGGCGGCGGTGACTCTGCAAAACCCAAAGAATACTACATAAACGTGGACCCCAAAGAAGCGCCCGAATCCGCCTTAAGAATGATACGCGCCCTTTACGCAATCGGCGCAGACATCATACGTATTCACTTCAAAAACATAAAAGACGCTGCCAAAGTCAAAATAGAAATGAAAAACTTTGTACGCGACACTTTTTTGGGCTCAGAAATAATTGATGAAACCCCCGACGAAATCACTCTGCAAATCTTAATTAGGCACTCCGAGTTTTCAATCGAAAAAGCCGTCCGTAGAATGGCAATAGTTGCGTTGGCTGCAAACCGTGACGCCGTAGCTGCACTGCAAGACCGGAACAGTGTTTTATTTGAAAGTGTAATAAATGCTCACAATGACGTTAACCGTCTTGGTCTGTACATTGTTCGGCAACTAAAATACGGCATAGAACGAAACCTGTATCGTGAACTTGGTTTCCGTAATCCCAAAGAGTTCCTGCTTTACCGAATAGCCGTAAACGACATCGAAAACATAAGTGAAAACGCGATAAACATAGTTAACCACCTTTCCGCTTTCCAAAAACTGCTTGACGAAGAGACTCTATTTGTCAAAGAACCCCTTGACGAAGAAATTTATACACAATTGGTCAGTTTCTCAAGCCAAGCACAACAACTCTATGAGGATTCCATAAAAGCCGTCTTCAAACGTGATTACAAGGACGCAGAAAAACTCATTTCAAAACGTGAATCCCTATTGCCGTTAGAAAATGAGTTGGTTATGCTGATTTCCAGCAAAAAACTTGACCCCAGCGTAACATCTGTTTTGCGCCTGATTTTTGACAGCACACGTCGCATTCTGGACTACAGCAGAAACATGGCAGAGTTAACCTTGAACCGTACAGTGGAGGAGTTATGCTCCACACTTACCTACAAATAAACTCATGTTTTTAGCCATCCAAGCTTGTAGAACATGTACACTGCAAACGTCATTGATACCCCGATTATGAAGCATAGCTGCCACAGGTAAAAGCCAAAGGGCACATCAAGAATGTTCATGCCCATTATTCCTCCAACTGCTGAAGGAATAACTGCAATGCTTGTGATAACAGCCAAGATTTTCAGGATTCTGTTTGTTTCGAATGATGTTTGGTTAATGTATAGGTCAATGGTTGATCGGAGGTTGTCTATTGAGTCATGTGCGATTTCGTTAAGGTAAACGGCGCTGTCCTGTAAAACTTGGAATGCTTCTTCCGCGTTTTTGTCAAAGCCTTCAAGGGGAACTTTTTTGGTGATGATTGTTCCCAGTAAATCTTTGAAGTGTATCAAGTTTGAAACCAGTCTTGTGACTTCTTTGTCAAGCATGTATATTCTTTCAAGGAAATCTTTTGGGAGTTTTGAGCGTGGTGTGCTGCTGATTTGTAGTATTTCAATTTCAATTTCGCCCAGAATCCGTTTGTAGTTTTCCAGCATTTGCTCAAAAATTCCGTACAATACTGGCGCCATAAAAGTTTGGTTATGTCGTGTCTGGTTTACTTTGTCAAGAACGTTGCCGAACAAATCTATGCTGTGCCGTGAAACTGTGAAGATTTTTGTTTGGTTGCAGATGACAATGATTCCTGACCTTGAAATAGTCAAGTAACTGTCGGCATGTTCAGGGTACTTGATTTTTCCTGCCTGCAAGAAAATAAACGACGCTTTCTGCAAGTAGTCAATGTGTGGGTAAATTTCGTCCATGAGGCTGCTTTTGAAGTGGGGTTCAGAAATCTGCAGTATGCTGCTTAACCGTTTGAAGCCTTCTTCTGAAACGTTGTGTAGGTCTATCCATTCTTGCCGTTTTCTGTCTGCAACGTGTGCTTCGAGTTCATCCCATGTTAGATTGTTGTGTATTGTTTTTAGGTCAGAGTCGACTTGTCGAATTACGGTTTCTGGGTCAACTTCAAGTTTGTCAGCTATTACGTTATTGTATGTTCTTCTGCTGGCAACTGCTCTACTGCCAACCGCGAGTGCTCTTGGTAACCGCAGCAGCCTCAACAGGAGTGACGGCGAACCAGTAATGGCAACATCAATGAATGGCAGGTACTGGATGAAGGGCAACACAATAATGACTAAGTCAACAATGTGCCAAGGCGCCTTGAAATGTTTCCACCTGTTTTCTGCACAATAAAGCTTGCTTACGTACTCTGCAATAAACAAAGTCAAAATTATGCCGTCGCAAATGTCGAAAAACTCTAAAACTGCCGTGTCAAGCTGAAAAATGAAAGGTAAAAGGATTATTGGAATCAGAATAAGCGACAGAACCATCATAAATTTGTCAGGAAAAACGGCGTTTACCATTTCTCTGACGTTTGCGCGTGGATCATTTTCAGGTACATAAAGTGACCGTGGGAGACAGTCTGTAGGGTTTGGCTCATTGCAGTTTTGGTTACGCACATTATCGGGGTTTGGCATTGATTAACCGGCTTCTGATGGTTACTGTCAAGTCGGCTCATAAAGTCTTCTCTTCCAAAAACCGTCCCTTAACGTGGCATGCGGGCTCATCTGTTAGTGTTGCGGTACAACCACATAAGAATAAAAAGCTTCTAGATCCTCATTTTTGAGGTGAATTCTATGGAAAAAAGAGAACCTATAGCCGAAATCAAAGAGAAGATAGATGCAATAATCATTAAAGACTTCAACCAAGACGGGGCATCAATGCAATACAACTCTTCAGGCGAAGTAAAAGGACGCTACCACGCTATTCACTCAGAAACTTCTGACGTTAACTTTAGACGTGACGGAACTTTAGAGTGGCAAGTTAAAGCAGCAGAAACAACCAAAGAAGGCGACAACATAATGTTTACCGGCAACGGTACTGGGCTACAAGAACCTGGAATGATGGGCAGCATTAAAGGTCAAGTGGTGGCTATGACAAATTCTTCAAGGTTAAGTTGGATTAACAATTTACGTATTGATGTTGACGGTAAGATTGACCAGAAGAACAAAGAAATTTCAATGAAGCTTTATCTTGCAATGCAGCAGGAAGTAAGCGCGCCTGCAATGTAAACTGGATCAAAAATCGAGTTAAAAGTGAAAATATTAAAAATTAGGTTAAAATTTGATTTATTCTGGTGGTCTCACAATCAGCAGGAAGATGCCTATGATTAAGACTGCAGCGCCTAAAACTCCGAACAGCCAACCGACTGAGCCTAAGTCAGTTGTTGCAGTGTAGTAAAGCATTAAACCGCTGATGATGATAAGAACTATTCCAATGATTTTTTCTGCTAAAGTTACCCAGTAAGTACCAGCTTCACTCATTTTCAGTTCCAACCGTATGTAGTAGTTAATTGCTACATTAAACATTAAGGGGTTATTTTAAATTATTGTCTTTCACCCAAATTAGACGCCAAATTTTGGGTTTTAGGCTTTTTTCAGGTGTTTCTTTAAGCAGTTTACTGTTAAAAGACACAAGATTTGAGACAGAGATATAATTAATGAAGTGCAATCCAAAAACCCCAAATTTAAGTCTCCAGCTAAACAGGGCTCGCTATCTACTTTGCATTTGTTCAATGCCCATTTTTTACACTTTTTTACGGCAAAAAAGTCCATGTCATAGTTTTCTGTGCTTTTTAGAAATGAAAAGTTTAATCTTGGATGTCAGTTAACTTAAAGAACAAGCAACAAATATACTAACCGAAAATAGACATCTCAAAACTGGGAAAGTGGGTAAGCAACAAGTGTCTCAAGCAACCTTTGAAGAAATGAGTGTATCGGACTTTTTCTACCGAAACCGAGACATTGCAGGCTTAACTAACCCGTCAAGAAGCATCTTCGTAGCAATACGCGAAGTTGTAGAAAACAGTCTTGACGCTGCAGAAAGCCAAAAAATCCCTCCAGACGTTTACGTGCGCTTATCATTTGAAGGAGAAGCCACAAAAGACACCCAAATCTACAAGCTCCGCGTTCAAGACAACGGAAGCGGCATCCAACCGAGATTCATTCCCTCCGCTTTCGGTCAAGTTCTGTACGGTTCAAAATACAAGCTAAAACAGGCAAGAGGCACCTTCGGTTTAGGCGGAAAAATGGCTGTCCTTTACGGCCAAATCACCACACATAAACCTGTCTTGGTAACCTCAAGTACCGGTCAAGAAAAAATTTACAGTTTCAAACTAATGATTGATATCCAACGCAACAAACCAATCATTTTAGACCGCAAAGTCATAACCAACAAGGATGGTTGGCGTGGAACAATCATTGAATTCACCCTTGAAGGCGACTACCTTAGGGCTATGCCAAAAATCATTGAATACTTCAAGCAAACCGCTATGGTCAACCCGTATGCAAACATTACTTTTGTTGACCCCAAAGGTAGGCTATACAAGTTTACCCGCGCCACAACAACCATGCCTGAGCCTCCAACAGAAACTCATCCGCATCCCTACGGTGTGGACGTAGAGTTACTTCAACGTCTCATCCAATTAACAACATGTACCAACATGTCCACTTTCCTTAGGCAGCATTTCCACAGGGTCGGCGAAATTACTGCTCAAAAATTCCTTGAATTCTCAGGCTTACCTGTTAACAAGAACCCAAAAAAGCTTACACATGAAGAAATTGTTAAGTTAATGCAGAACCTGAAACGTTACAAGGATTTCTTGCCTCCAGACGCAAGCTGCCTCTCACCGTTAGGTGAAGAACTGCTTAAAGCAGGTGTCATGAAAGAATTAAACCCTGATTACTTGGTGGTTCATCAACGTAAACCATCCACGTATGCTGGTCACCCATTCATTGTAGAGATGGCTATCGCCTACGGCGGCAACATCCCTAAAACAGGCGGGTTCGTAATTTACCGTTTCGCCAACAAAATCCCCTTGCTTTACGACGAAGCAAGTGACGTAGCCTACAAGGTAATTTCAGCCATGAACTGGAGACGCTACAAAGTCCAACCAGACATGCCAATCGCCATCGTCATTCACGTTTGTAGCACAAAAGTGCCTTACAAAACCGTTGGTAAAGAATTCATTTCAGACAGAATTGAAGTCCGAAAAGAAGAAGCAAACGCGCTTAGGGAAGTTTCAAGGCAGCTTTCACACTTTTTAACCCGCCAAGAACACGTACACATGGAAAAGAAACGACTTGGCATTTTCAGCAAGTACCTGCCGAGAATCGCAGAATTCTCAACCACTTTGGCTGGAGAAACCCGAAGACCTGATGTAGATAAACTATTGAAGAGCGTGCAAAAGTATGGCACAGAAGAAAGCTAAGGTATCTGAAAGAAAACTGGAAGTCCTTAAAGGACTGAAGAACTTTGGTGCTTCCGTATATCACCAATTAGACCAAGGTGTCTTCCCAACAGTTAACATGCCCAGCCGCAGCACTGAAAACATCACCTATGACGAGCATTTACGTCAGTACATTTTAGGTGAAAAAAGTGTTGGAAGAAGCGCCAGAAACATTCGTCACATTAAACCCTTCACGCAACTCGCTTGGGTTGCAATGTTTAGCAATGAACTTACAAGTCAACGCAAAACCTCCACCTTAAGAGATGTCTACTATTCTGCACAAGCTTACGAAATGACTTTTTCTGACCAACAAGAATCAAACAACATTATCACAGACCTTGAAACTCTCACAGGTTTTGCACGTGAAGACTTCAACATTTTCCCTGAAGAAAGAAGCGCCATCTTTGGTGACTTAGACATAGCCTACACAGTACCGGGCTATGAAGGAAAATCAGTCAACTTAACCAGCCACCCAGACGGCGTCCTCATTGGACCAGCCGTAACATCATCTGAATTCCTAAAAACAAGTGCTGACAAAGTCATAGCCATCGAGAAAGGTGCACTTTTCACAAGATTCATCGAAGAAAGCGTTCACAGCAAACACAAAGCCCTCTTAATCTCCTGTGGTGGACAAGCGCCAAGACAAACCCGTAGCTTCATACGACGATTACACGATGAACTTAACCTGCCCGTCTATATCCTCACTGACGGTGACCCATGGGGAATGCACATTGCGCAGGTCATTATTTCAGGTTCAGCTAACGCAGCCCACCTTCGAGATTTAAACACTCCAGACGCTGTTTGGAGTGGAGTTTGGGCAAGCGACATCATCGAATACAAGTTGCCAACCGACCCCTTGGATGAAGTAGACATTAAACGTCTCTATGAACTGCAGAGAGACCCAAGATACCAAAACGATCCAATCTGGCAACGAGAAATCAAAACCTTCCTGAAAATCAAGCGAAAGACTGAACTTGAAGCTTTCAGTCGCTATGGTTTAACCTATATTGTTGACGAATACTTGCCAACTAAGCTTGAATCTGGACCCGATGTGGCTGCAGGTAAAAAGAAAAAGTAACCTTTTTTTGTTTTCTTTTTACATTGCGGGTGCTGCAATTTTTTGTGGTTCTTCAGGCGTAAGTGTTGATATTTTAAATGAGCTTTCTCCTTTTCTTGGGTCGCCGATGCCTTCAATACGCGCCTTAGTGTTGTTAAGCCAGCTGAGTCTTGGCGAGTTGGTTAGGTAAAGCAGTTCGCCTCTAATCTTCATTTCAGTTTCCCTGAACGGTTCGCCTGTACCGTTGCCGTTAACAAAAATTATGTCTCCTTCTTCTGTTATCTCCATTGCGCGGGCTTCCCACGTCATTGTACCGTCCATGTTCAAAACGTTATTCGAGGTTTCAGTGTGGTTTGCATTGTATCTTCCGTTGACTTCGCCTGACGAGTTGACTTGGAATTTGATGCCGTCTCTGCTGAAGTCCTGTATAGTTGTTGTAGTCGTTTTTTCTCTTAAAACAACTAAAAAGTCGCGGTCTCGATTTTCCATTTTAATCAACCCTAAAATTTCAACATCACTGCCAGTCTTAATGTTATGTGACTGTGTCAAGGCAAGAACAAAGAAGGAAAATTAGGAGTTATTCTCTTCTTTCAACAACGATTTTGCAGTTTGTAACCAACGCTGCGATGACTCCGAGAGCTGCAAGCCATGGCGCCACCACTACGCCGACAACGCCGACAGTTACGGGGATTTCAAGCAACGTTTTTCCTGCTTCATCTTTAACGATTAACCGAGTAACGTTTCCTTCATGTAAAAGTTCTCTAACTTTGTCAACCAAGTTGCTGCCTGAAACGGTGTATTCTTCGCTTGTGTATTTGACGGTTGGTGCTCCACAAACAGGGCAGAATTGGTCTTCTGGTTTTACTGCGGCTCCGCATTTAGTGCAATAAGGCATTTTTTCACCATTTCCTATTCAGCATTTTGTTCTTAAAAGCCTTCTTTTACTGGACGGTAAAGTATTCAAGTATGAATAGTCTTCATTGAGTAATGAAGTATTTTTATTAGTCAAACCTGCATTATCTTCAACCTTAATAATTTGTTTAGGGAGGAAAAAGTACAGTGCCAATTCGTCAACCAATCGTTTGTGTTCTAGGACATGTCGACTCAGGCAAAACTTCACTGCTTGATGAACTACGTAAAACTAATGTTCAGGTTCGAGAAGCGGGAGGCATGACTCAGCATATCGGCGCCAGCTTTTTCCCAGTTGAAACCCTAACACAACTCATTGGCCCATACATGGGTACTTTTAAAACAGGAATCGAAATTCCCGGCTTACTCATTGTAGACACTCCAGGTCACGAAGCCTTTACCAATCTTAGGCGCAGAGGCGGAAGCGTCGCAGACATAGCAATCCTTGTAGTTAACGCTTTACGCGGCTTTGAAGCTCAAACTTTTGAATGCATCGAAATTTTGAAAGCCAAAAAAACTCCATTCATCGTAGCTGTTAACCAAATTGACCGTGTACCGGGCTGGAAAGTTCATGAGCATATGCCATTTTTACAATCCTTTGCTAAACAGTCCAGCTTTGTACAAGAAGAACTAAACAACAGCCTCTATCGAGTTATGGGCGAATTCAGTCGTCTACAATTTAAAACTGACCGTTTCGACCACATCAAAGATTTCACTCAAAACATCGCTTTAGTGCCGACCAGCGCCAAAACAGGCGAAGGCTTAGCTGAACTTGTAATGGTTCTCGTTGGATTGACACAGCAGTTCCTTAAAAAGCGTCTCCAAACCGCTGATGGTCCAGCGAAAGCTTCTATTTTAGAGGTTAAAGAAGAACCTGGTTTAGGCATGACGTTGAACACTATCGTTTATGATGGTACGTTGCGTAGGGACGACTTGGTTGTGGTCGGAGGCAAGAATGGTCCAATTTCTGCTCGTGTCCGAACCATCTTGGTGCCTAAACCACTTGATGAAATGCGTGACCCCCGAGACAAATTCACAGGCGTAGACTGCGTTTATGCCAGCGCTGGAATAAAGATTGTTGCACCCGGTCTTGAAGACGCTTTAGCCGGTGCACCACTCTTGGCAGTGCCAGCAGGCGAAGATGTTACAAAATATTGCAAATTAATTACGGAAGAAATTGGTAGAATTCGAATCACCAAAGAAATCGACGGTGTCATAGCTAAAGCAGATACTTTAGGGTCACTTGAAGCAATGGCTGAAATTCTAAAAGCCAATAACGTGCAGGTTAGAAGCGCAGACGTTGGAGACATAAGCAAACGTGACGTTATTGAAGCCTCTGTTGTTAAGCAGCATGACCCGCTTGTCGGAGCAATTTTGGCTTTTGGCGTTAAGGCTTTGCCTGACGCAGAAGCTGAAGCTGAAACTACCGGCGTCAAAATTTTCAGAGACCCAATTATCTACAACCTTATCGACAACTACCTAAAATGGGTTAAAGAGAAACGTGAACGCAAGAGTGAAGAAGAATTTGACGCTCTGGTTAAACCCGGCAAAATAATGGTGTTGCCTAACTGCATCTTCCGTCGAGCTAAACCCTTAGTTGTAGGCGTTGAAGTTCAAGCAGGCAGAGTAAAACCCAAAGTCCAACTTATGCGTGCAGAAGACGGATCAGACCTTGGCGAAATTCAACAGGTTCAAGACGAAGGCAAAGCAGTCAGTGAAGCTAAAGCTGGCGAGGAAGTCGCTATTTCAATGGATAAACCCATCGCTGGCAGACACATCTTTGAACGCGACGTACTATACGTTAAAGTGCCCGAGGAAGATGTAAAGAAACTGTTTGCTAACCATTTGGACGATTTAACTGAACCAGAAATAGCGTTGCTAAAAGAATACGTTAAACTGATGCGTAAGAAAACATTGTTCTGGGGCGGCGTTCTACCCATTTAACCTCTTCCTTTTCGAAACCTAAACCCGGCATTTTTGTTTTAGTTTCAAGAAACAGTTAACTGAACCTTTTCATTATTTTCTTGTAACATGCAAATAGAATCAGCCAACGTCAACGATGCGCAAGAAATTTTAACGATACAGAAACAGGCTTTTCTAAATCAAGCCAAAATCTACAACATCTACACTCTGCCGCCTCTGCTTGAAACACTTGACGAAGTAAAAGCCGCCTTCAAAACCCACATTATTCTAAAAGCCACCAAAGACGGCAAAATTATTGGGTCAGTTCGCTTTATTGAAACGGATGGGACTTGTTTTGTTGGCAGATTGCTTGTTGACCCAGCGTTTCAGAATCAAGGCGTAGGCGCCGAATTATTGCGGCAGGTAGAATGCCATAGTCCAACCGTTAAGCGGTTTGAGCTTTTCACTGGCTTCAAAAGCGAAAAAAGCCTTCATCTCTACAAAAAATTGGGCTACAAAGAATTCAAAACCGGCAAAGACAAAGACAATATAACGCTTATCTATCTTGAGAAGTTAAAGTAAAACCGAATTTATCACAATACTAATTGGCAAGGTAAGGGTGTGTATGAAGTTAAGTTTGTCGAATGGAATCTTTAGCAAGCTGGGTATAAAAGAAAATTTTGCCGCAGTCAAATCCTTCGGGTTCCAGAACATCGAGTTTAACATGAAATCAGTCAAAAAAGAACATGACACCGACGTTTACCGTGAACAAAAAGCGTTTGAAGCTTCAGGCTTAAACTGCCTAACCCTGCACTCAGCAATCATGCACGTCAAAGACCCCATCGAAGTTCACCAAGCCGTTTATTATGGAAAAATCTCGCTAGAATGCGCCCGAGCGCTCAAAGCGCCGTTGATGGTGGTTCACTCTGACATATCAAAAAAACTCTCCAAATCCGTCAGGAAGGAATGTTTGGAAGCGGTTTTTAGGGAAATTGTACCGTTCGCAAAAAAGTTCGGCATCAAGCTGGCTTTGGAAAACCTTTCCTACACTTCCACTGGGTTTGGCAAAAACGTGGAACAACTCGAAGAGGTTTTGGACGTGATTGACCCACAACGTGAAATGGGTTTTACCCTTGACTTCTGCCACGCGCTTGAAACCAAAGAAGCCAGAAACCTTCTCGAAAAGTATCACCCCAGCCTATGCAATATTCACATGGCAAACAAGTCACACAGGCCATTCCTTGAAGAAACCCCTGAACTCAAATGGTTAATCGGCAAACTCAAAGAGTACAATTACGCTGGACCCGTAACATTGGAACTGCACCGCACCACAACCAAAGAGGAGATTGCCCAAACCAAACTGCTCTTCGACAAACTGTTGGCTTAGCCGCCGCCGACTGGAGGCAAAATCGCCAAAACATCCCCATCTTTAAGTTGGGTTTCAAATCCTTGAAGCGTAGAGGTGTTTGTGCCGTTGATGAGAAACTGCAAAAAACCCTTCACATGCCCGTCCGCTTCAAAAACGTAGTCGTTAAACGGTTTGCCGTAAATTTTTGAGAGCGCATCCAAAACCTGTCCGATGTTTACTTTTTCTTGGAAATTCAGCGTTTCCTCTCTCTTGCCCGCAAGTTCCCGAAGAACAGTGAAGAAGCGGATTTTGATTATCATTGGTTTTCCTTTTGTTTACTTGTGGCTGGTGACGGTTATGTTTTTTGCCAAAAAATTTTGGTTTTAGCTGGGATTGTTAGGATGTTTGTGGCTTTTTATGTAAAGCACAACCAAACCCGCTATAGTTAATGCTAAGGCTGCAACTAATGCGATAAACCCTGTCAACGGTAAAGTTATTGAATCCATTTTTTGGTTTGGCGCTGTCTGCGTCGGAGTATGGGTTGGGTTGAGTGTCGGGGTTGGTGACTGGGTAGGTGTTGGTGCCGGAGTTGGTGTTGTTATCTTTACGGTTGGGTTATCGATTGGGCCTGATACAGCATCTGCTTCATTGATTGTTATGCTTTGGGTGTTGCTCCATCCGCTTTCCTGTCCGTTAAAAACGATATTGCCAAAAGGTACAGTCTTAACCAAGTAGCTCTTTCCGTATAATGCTTCAACTTGAAAGTCGACCGTGCAGTTAAGTGGCACTTGTATTAATCCCTGAGGACGCAAACCGCTGTGTGTTTCCAAAGAAGAGAAATCCACCGCATTGTTCAGCATTAAAGAATATATTGAGTATTTGTAACCTGACGAGTGAGCCAGATACGGTTCGATTAAAGCTGTAACGTTTGTCCAACTATCAGTGTATTGGCCTTTAAAGCGCACATTAAACATTAGGCCATTATAGGAGTAGAAAGAGTAGTCTTTGTCCTGTTCTAGTTCAGGCAGCTTCTGGTTTGTTATGACTATGTCAACTGTTAGCCATTCACTATGTACACTGGGGCTAGTGGTGGTTTGTCCAGTGAAGGGGTCTGTAGATGTTACAGCAGCCGAATCATAACTGTGCTTAACCAGAATTATTCGGAATTCTGGTACATCTGGTTTAATGGTTGACTGTGCGGACGAAGATTGGACCATAAACAGGCTTGAAGCTAGCATTACTCCGATGAGAAGATGTGCTAAAGATTTTTGAGATACACCCACGCTTTTTCGCCTAAATCTACAGGGTTCAAAAGCAGATTAAAGAGTTCTCGTAAAGAATCCTTTACTGATTTTAGTCAAAAACTCTTTACTAACAATCTATGAATTTTAATCAAGTTTAATCGGTGAAAATTCCTGACGCTTCATTGACACCGAAATTTACCATTCTATTCCGATTTTTTGCACTATGAAAACCTTTACTAAATCATTAACTACAAATGCAAAGAACGCTGAAAGCCCAAGCATCACCAGTGTTCCAGTAAAGGGTACCGCTACAAGTCCCGGGATTCCAACTGTAACAAGTATGGTTCCAACAATTCCGCTGATAATTATGGAGCTGAAAAGGATTTTGCTGGGGCAGGATTTGTAGAAAAGTCTTCTTTCCCTCACGTTGAAGTTTAGGAACAATGCGGAATAGAAGAGTATCTCAAAGGTGTAAGTGTAAAGTGCTGGGTCATTGAGTGGCACATTGAAAATGTTTAGCGCCACATACAATAATGCAACTGACTCAGCAATTACGAACGTGCCCAAAATAGCTGAAGCCTTAACTGCTCCACCCAGCTTCCACGTGCTCGGTTTATCAGAACCCTGCAGTTTATCCGTTGACAAAGCGATTTTTACAAAATCCGTTAAGAAGAAGTACAAGATAACCACAAAGGCTGAAATCACGTAGCTTCCGGTTAACAGGAAAGTTAAAACTGTGAAAACGGATACTTGGAGGGTTCTTATGATTTTGCTTAAAATCCACGCTACAATCCGTTCGTAAATAACTCTGCCATTCTTTACCAAATCCACGATGCTGGTTAAGCCCTCGTTGACGAGAACCACGCTTGCTGCGCCCTTAGCCACGTCAGTCGCGTTACTAACCGCAATGCCCACTTCCGATTGCCTTAACGCTGGCGCATCATTCACGCCGTCACCCGTCATGCCAACAATGTGCTTGCTAACCTGCAGGCTCTTAACGATAGTGTACTTGTCCTCGGGGTACACTTCCGCGAAGCCGTCACTTTGTTGTGCTTCCTCTTCAGCCAGCAAAGCGTCTGTTTTCATGTCTGCCTTCAAACTGGACGCCAAAGTGATGTTTTCGCTTAAGCCAACGTTTTTTGCGGTTTCCTTGGCGATTGGCAAAGCGTCGCCTGTCAGCATTTTTACGGAAATTCCTAACTCGTTTAGTTCTTGTATGAGTTGTTTTGAGTCTGGGCGGGGCATGTCGTAAAGTATTGCTAACCCAACCAGTGTTGTCCTTCCGTTGGTAGTTTTGGCTACTGCTAAGGTTCTGTAACCCTTCAGGGCGTACTCTTGAGTTTGCTCTTCAAGCTGCTTCTCTTCGTTTTCATTTAATCCGCAAGCTGTGCCGATGATTCTAACTGCGCCTTTCATAACCCCAAAAGTTTCCCCATCTTTTTGTAACGTGGCTTCGGTACGTCGGGTTTTAGGGTCAAAAGGAACAAAACATGTCTGCCTATAACTTTGGGTGGGCAGGTTTTCACGTTTAGCCCTCTCAATAAAGGCGATGTCAATTGGGTCTTGATTTGCCTCCTGAGACGCCAATGCTCCATAAAACGCAACATCTTTCTCGCTGAAACCGTTGTGCGGCAGGGTTTTGACTATTGAGAGCTTGTTCATTGTTATTGTTCCGGTTTTGTCAACGCAGAGCACGTTCATGGTTGCAGCGTCTTCAGCAGCGCTTAAACGGGTTATCAAAACGCCTTTTTTGGACAATTCCATTGCGCCAAGCGCCATGCTAACCGTAAACATTGCTGGTAGCGCCACTGGGATTGCAGACAATAAAATTGCCAAAATTATCGGTAACGTATCGATTACGCTAAAGCCTCTAAGTACCGAGAAAATAAGCGCTATAATGGCTAAGACTGAAACTATGATTAACAGCCAACGAACTACGCTGGCTATTACTTCTTCAATGTGCAGTTTAGGCTTAGCCAACTGAACAAGCTGCGCTGTGCGGCCAAAATAGGTCTTGGTTCCAGTTGAAACAACTATGCCGTTTGATTCTCCCCGCTTCACAACTGAACCCGAATAAAGAACGTCACCCGGATTCTTTTCAACAGCGAAAGATTCACCCGTTAAAGCTGACTGGTCAACTTCCAAATGTCCCGTAACCGTTTTCACGTCAGCGGGAACAAAATCTCCCGGTCTAATCCGTACTACGTCGCCTGGTACAATTTCACGGGCAGACAAAACCTTCCAGACGCCTTCTCGCAGGACTCGGGCGTTAACTCGGAGTTTCTCTTTTAGAGCATCCACAGCTTTTGATGCCCTAATTTCCTCTTCAAAACCTAAAATGGCGTTAAGAATCAGCAATCCTAAAACAATGTAAACATCAGTGTAGTTTTGCAGAAAAAGCGAAAGAGCAATAATTATTTCAAGCAGCCAAGCTGTGAGCCCCCAAAACTTTTTGGCAAACTGCAACCAAAGATTAGCCTT
>JAWRIR010000050.1:0-4765 GCA_040268405.1 Thermoproteota archaeon
GACCTCGACGCCGCTTTCGGCAAAGGCAACAATCACCCAGTCATAACTGAAATCGCCAAAAATATCAGCCTGCCAATTCAGGTCGGCGGAGGCATTCGCAGTTTCGAAATCGCAGAAAAACTCTTCAACACAGGCATAACCCAAGTCATGCTTGGCTCATTAGCCTTCAAAGACTTCTCAGTAATCACACGACTGCAAGACAAGTTTGGCAAAGAATCAGTTGTGGTCGCCCTTGATAACAAGAACGGCTGGGTAATGATTGATGGTTGGCGAACAGCAACAGACATGACGCTGCAGGACGCGCTTGAAAAATTCATCGAGCTGGGCGTTCAAAGATTCCTCATAACCTCAATTACTCACGACGGTTTGCTTAGTGGTCCAGACCTTGAAACCCTTGCTGAAGCAGTGAAATGTTCAGGCGTCAAAATCTTGGCGGCAGGCGGAATAGGCAGCATAGATGACCTTGCGAACCTTAAAAAAATCGGGGTAGAAGGCGCGGTGATTGGCAAAGCGCTTTATGAAGGCCGATTTACACTAAAAGAAGCCATAGAAAAAATAGGGGTCTAAAACTGTGCCACTTGCAAAACGTATCGTTCCATGCCTTGATGTTGACCACGGAAAAGTAGTCAAAGGCATCAACTTTCTCGAACTAAAACACGCAGGCGACCCAGTGGAAATGGCAAAACGTTACAGCGACGAAGGCGCCGACGAACTCGTCTTTCTCGACATCACCGCTTCACACGAAAAACGCGACATCATGCGGCAATACGTGGAAGGCGTCGCTAAAGCCATCAGCATACCATTCACTGTAGGCGGTGGAATCCGCAACGTGGCAGACGCAAGAAACGTCCTATGCAGCGGAGCTGACAAAGTATCCGTCAACACTGCAGCCGTTGAAAACCCCAAAGTGCTCACGGAGTTGGCTGACGTTTTTGGTCAACAATGCGTTGTTGTAGCTATTGATGCTAAACGCAACCGTACCCCAGCTGAAGGCAAAATTACTGTGCAGACAAGTGAGGGTCCAGTGTGGTTTGAAGTTAACACTTACGGCGGCAGAAAACCAACAGGCATCGACGCAGTAGCATGGGCACTCCAAGCAGAAAAGTTGGGTGCAGGCGAATTCCTCGTCACCTCAATGGACAAAGACGGCACAGAAAGCGGCTTCGACATCGAACTTACCCGAGCTATCTCTGAACGCGTCCACGTTCCAGTCATCGCGAGCGGAGGCGCTGGAGTCCCTCAACACTTCGTTGACGTCTTCACTGCGGGCAAAGCGGATGCGGCGTTGGCTGCTTCAGTATTTCACTATAACAAGTATCCTGTCCCAATGGTGAAGGATTATCTTCGTAAAGCGGGGGTGACAATAAGACAATGACAACACCTGAAGAATTACTAACAAAGCTCGACTTCGCTAAAGGCAACGGCTTAATCCCAGTCGTAGTTCAAGACGTAACCACCAAAACCGTTTTGATGCTGGCATACGCCAACAAAGAAGCACTTGACCTAACCCTCAAAACCGGCAAAGCCACCTACTGGAGCCGTTCCAGAAACGAAATTTGGGTCAAAGGCGAAACCAGTGGTCACACGCAAAAGATTGTTTCAGTTTCAACTGACTGCGACTACGACACACTCTTGTACGTGGTTGAGCAGAAAGACAACGCTTGCCACACTGGCGAGTACAGTTGCTTCTTTAACAAACTAAAGTAAACCAGTTTGGGCAGTTTAGCCCTTCATTTTTTTGGTAAAACATTTTTCAACATGTTTTTGGCTTGAAAAAACGCCAATACGACCTACCCCCTATAGGTTTCTGCATAGAACCTCTAATAGGCTGCTATTAGGCTCCAAATAGGTTGACGAGCGGGTTTTTGGTAGGTTTTATATTCTTTCTATACATTTGCTTGCCTGTAATGATAACAATGAACAAACCCAAACAAGCACTACTAACAATCACGTTAATCCTGCTTGTTTTACTTGTTCAAACCACTTGTTTAGCAACAGCCAAACCAGTCAACAGCGACTATAATGAGTGGGTAATGTTCCGCCATGACCAAACCCACACAGCTTTTGCAAGCGACAGAGAATCCACTGACTCTGCAACACTGCTTTGGAGGTACCCAACATACCGTGCGGTTTACTCTTCACCCGCAGTAGAGGATGGACTGCTTTTTGTGGGTTCCAGAGACCAAAACGTGTATTGTCTTAACATTTCAACGGGCATGCCTGTTTGGAGGACCGGTTTAGATTGGGAGGTTTGGTCTTCCCCAGCAATTGACAAGGAACGGGTTTATGTTGGTGTTGATGACGGCTACGTTTACGCCCTAAACATTACGGACGGAGACATTATTTGGCGGACAATGATTGGGGGCTCCGTAAGGTCTTCGCCAACGCTTGTTGATGGAAGAATCTATATTGGTTCAGGAAGCAGCGGACTTTACTGCCTAAACGCAACAGGCGGCGAAATTGTTTGGGTTGCCCCGACCGATAAGCAAGTTTATTCTTCACCCGCCGTTTCGGGGGATGTTGTGTATTTTGCTTGTGATGACTTTGTTGTCCGCGCAGTTAATGCTTCAAATGGCGAGGAACTTTGGAATAAACACACTGGCAGCGTACGGTCTTCGCCGAGCATATTTGACGACAAAGTGTATGTTGGTTCAGTCGACGGATACGTTGTCTGCCTAAACGCAACTGACGGCACCATTATTTGGCAGTACCAAACAGGTGACCAATGCCAAGTAGAATCCTCACCAGCCATAGCCTACGGTTACCTTTATGTTGGCTCATACAATGGCTTCTTGTACTGCCTTGACCCAGTTAACGGCGACTTGGTTTGGCAAGCCCAAACAGGCTACTGGATTGTTTCATCTCCCGCTGTTGCCAACTCAAACGTGTACGTGGGTTCAGAAGACCAAAGCCTCTACTGTTTTGACGCCTTCACAGGAGAGCAAAAATGGCGGTACGAAACAGGCGGCATCGTTGAATCTTCACCAACAATCGTGAACAACACACTTTACGTTGGCTCAGATGACTTCATAATTTACGCTTTTGCACTAACAAACTCAGGCACAACTTTCCTACAAGACACCAGTCTGAATTTGAATAATGTCGTTTTTGACGTTATTGCGTTTGTAGTTATTGCGGGATTAATCACGACGCTGTTGCTTGTTACTTACAGAAACCGTCAAAGCAGCCTAATCAATCAGCCAAACATGAGTGGCAAGCAGTCTTGGCTTAAAGCTCACACAGACTTGGTCTACATTTTGGTGATTCTGGCGTTTTCTGCCGCATTTTTTGTTTATTTAGGCAACGGGGCTTTGTGGGTTGCTGATGAGCAGACTTATTCTCAGTGGGGTTTTCACATGAGCAAGTCTGGGGATTATTTGGTTCCTTGGTGTTTTGGAGAAGTTAATTTTTGGATTGCCAAACCGCCCCTGTATATGTGGCTGATGTCTTTGTCGTATCAACTGTTTGGGTTTAGCAACTTTTCCACAAGACTAATCAGTCCAATCTTTGGCGCTCTCTCAATGACTATGGTTTACTATTTGGGCAAAAAGCTCTACAGCCAAAAAACAGGTTTTGCAGCCGCCATGGTTCTGGGAACTTTCGCTACTTTTTTCATTTTTGCCAGACACGCCATGACAGACGTAATGTTACTCTTCTTCATAACTGCCGGAATATACTTTATTCTTGCAAGCGAAAATGGAAAAAGGACAAGTTGGTATGCGGTTATTGGTGGGGCATTTTTTGGTTTAGCCCTTATGACTAAGCAGATTCAAGCGTTACTGTTGCCGTTGATTGTGATAGTTTATTTTGTAGTTACTAAACGCAGTGTTAGGTTTCTGTTTTCTAAACGGTTTTTGCTGTTTTTGGGTGTTGGGTTGCTGGTTTTTCTGCCATGGATAATCTACATGTTGCAACAGTTTGGCTCATCTTTCGGCATGTGGTACTTCGGGTACAGCGGTTTCATGCGTGCAACAATCCCAATCGAAGGTCACAGCGGAGGAGTCCTGTATTACTTAACATACCTGTTTACAAGTGAAAATCCCGTCTGGATAGCAGCCTTGCCCTTTGGCATCGGCTTAAGCCTTTACGGGGCAGTTAAACGGTCAAAACCTGACACGTTACTTGTCATCTGGATAATTACCGTGCTTGGACTGTTCACTTTTGCGCAAACTAAACTGTACTGGTACATCTTGCCGGCGTTTCCTGCTTTTGCACTTGCCATAGGAAACATGTTTGTTTCGTTGTCAGAGAAAGTGCAGCAAAAAAGAAAACGCAAAACCGCCATGTAATAGCTTTAGCGTTTTTGGGCAACAATTACATTCCAGTACGAATCAGGCTTTCTTGAAACCTCAACATTAAAACCTGCAGCTTCAAGCATATCTTGCATTTCAGTTAGCGGGTAAAGTTTGACGTGTGTTTTGGTGATTATTTCAGCGTGCTCAACTTCGTATTTGCCGTCTTTAGTCATCTCACTTATGATTAAAAGTTTTCCACCCCGCTTGAGAACACGGTTTACTTCGCTGAAAGCTTTTGGCAAGTCAGGCCAGAAATAGCAGGTTTCAACCGCTGTAACCAAATCAAATTGGCCGCCAAGAAAGCTTAAGGCGTCAACTGAGCCTTGGACAAGCTGTATTTTGCCTTCAGCCACCAACTGCTGATTCTGTGCCTTGGAAAAATCTACCATGTCACGTGAATAGTCGATGCCAAAAACTTTACCATTAAACGCTACACCTGCCAGTTTGCCAACGGTTCTGCCTCCGCCGAC
>JAWRIR010000051.1:0-19380 GCA_040268405.1 Thermoproteota archaeon
CTGATGACAGCATCAAATGGTTTGGAGTAACTTCGCAGGTCACTTTTCTGCCAGCCTTTTTAGCCTCTTTAACTGTTTCTAATCCCTGCTGGCTTGTAACATGACAAAAATTCAGATGCACATTTGAACCTTCACCTACTTTAAGCAGCCGCCTCATAGCATCTGCTTCTGCCTGTTCAGGGTGAGCCAAAAGAAAATCCTTCGCATCATTATGCTTAGCTTGCTTTAGTCTCTGCTCAATAGCTAAAATCTGATTCTTGTCCTCTGCATGAACAGCTACAACCGCACCTGCTTCCCCTGCAGCTTTTAATCCATCTTTTAGGGCTTGGTCATCATCAATGTTTAAGCCTCCAACTTGATGACCCATAAACAGTTTAAACCCGATTGCGCCTTGACGCCTGATTTGTGGGAGTTCAGTCAAGTTTTTGGGGAATTCTGAGTATAAACCGACATTGACCAGTGTTCGCCTTTCAGCAATTTCTAGACGGTTCTTTAGGGCTTCAACACTGTTAGTTACTGGTTGATTGTTTGGCATATCCAGAACAGTGGTGAAACCGCCAGCTGCCGCTGCGGATGTTCCTGAAATAAAATCTTCCTTATACGCTCGCTCTTCATCCCGCAAGTGAACATGCTCGTCAATTAAGCCGGGCAAAACCAACAAACCGTGTAGGTCGATTTTTTGGTCGGCGTTGGGCATTTGGGGTTGCCTGCCTATCTTGTAGAATTTGCCTTCTTCCACTGCGATGCTGCATTCGAGGATTTCGCCTTTAAAGTAAGCTTTAGTGTTGTTTAAGACTAAATCAACAATCAAGGAAACCACGTTAGTATTGTAGTGTATGCGAGTGGATAATTAAATAAAGTTTTAGTGCCTAAAAAGGGGCTTAAAAGAAGAAAAATAAAGTGTTACTTTTCTTGTTCAAGTTCGATGCGGCATTCGTCGCAAATGTTTTGGCCGTTGCGTTCTTTGAGGCTTTCAGAGTAAGCTTCACAGCGGTCACAGTAGCCCGATTGTGGTGCCTCTTCAAGTTCCATTGCAGCTGCGGAACCTTCGATGCGTGTGTGTTCCTGCATTATTTCGATAAGCTCTGGCATAACACCGAGCAGGTCTTTGTCTGAAACTATGCCGACCAGGTTGCCTTTATAGAAGACACCTAAACGTCTGATGTCGAGGCGGTTCATTCTTCTTGCGGCATCGCTGATTGTGGCGTCAGGTTCGATGGTGACTAGTGGAGTAGTCATGATTTCTTTGGCTTTAATCTCATCTGGCTTATTGTTTTTTGCTATAACCCTGATTACAAGGTCTCTTTCAGTGATTATTCCGATGGATTTTCCTTCTTTGTTGGTGACAATTACTGCTCCTAATCCTTCTTTGTCCATTGCTTCTGCAATTTTGTTTGTTGTTTGGTTCTCATCAGCGGTAACTACTGGACTGCTCATAACGTCTTTGACTAGCATTTTTGTTCTTAACCCAAATTCTGACATTGCCATATCCACTCAACAACTGAGATAACTTGCCTTTACATGTTCAAAGTAAGAAAAGCGCAATTTAAGAGTTGCCTACACAATGCTTGCAAAAAACTTTGTACAAGTTTGCTGCAAGTTTTATATCGCGCCCCTTTCTCTTAACCAACTGCTAAAGATGACATTAATGTTAAGAACAAACCGTGAAAAACTAATCAAACTCTCAGTTATAGGCGAAATAGCAAGCCCAACAACAAAAAACGTTTACAACATTTCAGCCACAGGCGCCCCCTGCATATTGCCCGGAGTAGGAGGAATAACCTACAACCTCCGAGTAGGCGACCCTGCATGCGGCTGGGAAGCAGACCACGTTGAACCCGGCGTAAGCACAGACAACAAAGAAAGTGATGCACGTTCAGGCAACGCGGCAAACACATCCTACAACCTCTTCTCTTGCGTTGGTAATCAGGCAATTGTTGCAAATGGAGACGCCAAAGGCGCAAAAGGCACAGTAACAGGCAAACACGGCGGCATAGAACATGTTCTGATAGATTTTAAGCCTGAAATCCTTGACAAACTATTGATCGGCGACCAAATCCTCGTAAAAGCTTATGGCACAGGCTTAAAACTGCTTGATTTTCCCGAAATAAAACTAACAAACATGGATCCTTGCCTGCTTGACGCTATTAACCCTCAGGTTAACGGTGAAAAGCTTGAGGTTCCCGTTACGCACATTATTCCTGCAACCATCATGGGTTCTGGTTTGGGTGCCAATCAGGTTAACAGCGGCGACTATGACATTCAACTGTTTGATGAAGCTGTTGTTGAGCAGTTTGGGCTTGATGACCTGCGGTTGGGTGATCTTGTAGCTATCATGGACGCTGACCATTCGTATGGTAGAATTTACAGGCAGGGTGCGGTTTCGGTCGGCGTGGTGGTTCATACTAATTGTGTGACTGCTGGGCATGGTCCGGGGGTGACTTCTTTGATGACTAGTGCAAGCGGTAAAATTATTCCTCAGATAAATCAGAATGCAAACCTTGCTTCTTTGTTAAAGTTACGGGCAGATATATAAGATAGTTAATTCAATATTTGGAACAATAGAGAAAAAAGAGGTAAAAATAATGCCAGTTAAACGAAAAAGCCGAGGAAGAGCAAAAGGTAGCAAAGGATCCAGCAGTCTTGTTCAATGCGTAAACTGTGGGGCAATGGTGCCGCGTGACAAAGCAAAGCGGTCAACACGTAGAGTGTCTTTTGTTGAGCCACAGTTGGCAAAGGAGCTTAGGCAAAAAGGCACATTCTTAGCCTCTTGGGTTGATACTAAATATTACTGTATTTCATGTGCAGTACACCGTGGCATCGTCAAAGTACGTGCTGAAAACGAACGCCACTCAAAAGGTTACAGAAGAAGAAGCTACTAAGCTTCTTTACGCTTTTTTCTTAAACATTTCTTTTTACTTTTTTAACGCCTTATACACGTGATATGCTCTTTGAATCACTGTAAAGTTTGCAAGCACTGCCAAAACGATTATGCCATAGTTTAAGGCTGGCAAATAAAACACTGCAGCAATCGTGAACAGGGCTAAGATTAGCATGCGTTCTGCACGTTCAGCAAACCCGACTGACTCCATTTTTATTCCAACACCTTCTGCTCGGGCACGAGTGTAACTTACCAGCACTGAACCTGCCAACGCTGCAAGCCCCCATACTGGATCGCATAAGCCGCTTATGATTATTCCCGCATAAACTGCTGCGTCTGCGTACCTGTCAAGTACTGAATCAAAAAAGGCGCCAAAAGTTGAAGCCTGGTTAAACGTTCTGGCGACTATGCCGTCCATTGTGTCGCAGAATCCTGAGGCTAACATAAACACGACTGCCAAAACCAGAAACAGAACTTGCTGCGTGGGAACGATGGCGTAAGCAACCGCAGAGGCTAAAGACAGGATAAAGCCGACAACGCTGATTCTGTTTGGCGTAAACCCTAACTTGTGCGCGATGTTTGCTTCTGTGCCAAGCATTTCTTGGATTCTTTTCTTTAGTTTAGTTAGCAATTTCTGGTCTCTCGGGTTTGACTATGTTTATTGCCAATTACCAGCTGGCTGTAATAAAGTCTTTTCCAGAAAGGTGTCTTTAATTCCTGTTTTGGGGGTAAAATTCAGATTGTGGCTTTGAGTTTTTTCAGTGAACTTATAAGGAAGTTAACGGATTAATAGGATGGTGACGTTCTGCCGCGCATCAGAGCGCAAAGCAGCAGCGTTACACAAAGCAACAGTATAAGGAGTAAAACAAAATGACTGAAAACGCAGACGTAATCTTCGTCGGAAACAAACCACCAATGAGCTATGTTTTAGCAATCATAACAAGTCTCTCCTCAGGCAACCTGAAAGAAATCACTTTGAAAGCAAGAGGCCAAGCAATTACCACAGCAGTTGACGTAGCTGAAATTGCAAGGAACCGTTTTGTTAAAGACCTCAAAGTGAGCAAGATTGCAATCGGAACAGCCGAGATGCCACCACGCGAGGGAGAGAGCAAGTCCCGTATGGTTTCCACGATGGAGATCACCTTAAGCAAAAAAGCATAAGCGCTAAAACATCGTAAAAACCAAAAATAAATCAATCAAACCTTTCTTTATTTTTTAATAAACTTTTAACCTCTTTTTCGAAATGTTTCTTGATTTTGTTTTTTTAGGAACAAGTTTTAAATGGTTACTTCAAGCAACTTATGGCTGGTAAACCTGAATGAAACCTGTCCATTCATTTCTCGTAATCCTCCTGATAGCCATTTTTGCTGGACCACTATTTTTCGTTAATAATTTGCAAGTGCAAGGTGCAGGTTACACTGAAGTCAGCGGTATACTTTGGGATAACACTACTTGGACAACCGCTAATAGTCCCTACCTCATAACTGGCTCTGTTCAGGTTCCAGCCAACGTCACTTTAACTATTGAACCAGGCGTTACAGTTACAACCAATAAGAAACCGGGTGGCTACCTGTTTTTGTTAAACGGACAAATTTTAGCAAACGGTGACGCAGGCAACCCTGTAACTTTCGACGCCAATAATGTGGGGCTTGTTTCAATAAGCAACTCTGATACTGACGCTTTCTTAAAACTTGATTACTGTATTGTCAATAATGCGTCATATGTTTGGAACCCAAGCAGTTCAGGTTCGGGGCTTGCCTACTTTAACATCACTCATTCCTTAATTCAAAGCTCGGTAATGGCTTATTTTGATATAGACGGCTCTGCAAGAGACATTTACATTGAGTACAACAGGTTTGTTAATGCCAGTTTTAACATAGAAAGTGATGCTGCTGTTTACGTTAGACATAACTTGTTCAATGGAAAAGTCGATATAGGGTTTCTTGTTCGAAATAACGGTAATGGTCAGAACCTGTTTGTTGAATATAACACTTTTTTCAACATGAAAGGAGTAGTTCTTTCACTTATAGGGAGTAATTCTCCTTCTTCAGGAATGATTGCGCCTAATAATTATTGGGGAACAACCGATTTGGCTGTAATTAAATCAATGATTTATGACAACTGCACCGACATAACTTGCCCCGCCGCTATCACTTATTTGCCTATTCTTCAAGAACCTGACCCCCAAACACCTACACCAACAATTGAACCAACCCCAACACCTACAACCAGCGTGCCTAATGAAACGCCAACGGCAACCCAAACCCCACAGCAAACAACATCACCCACCAACACTCCATTTCCAACCTTAACTTCAACTTATGCTCCATTTACAGATAAGCCGTCAACTCAAAACACCAACCAAACAAACGGGCAGACATTAACTTTGGCTATCGCGGTCGGTGTAATAATTGCCATCTGTGTCTTTCTTGGCTTTGGAAAGGTAAGGTCACGCAAAGCCGCAAAAGCTTGACTCTTTTCGTTTAGTGCAAATCCCTTTAGGGGGGTAGGTGCTAATGGCTGAAAACCCGCTCATTAGCATGTTGAAATTCAATAGTTATGGTTTTGACCTTTGGATGGGTGAATCGCAAGGTTAAAATCCTAAAGGGTCTGTAAGTGAATTATTCGCGTGAAGATTTATGTTAGATATCAAGCTTATCCGTGAAAGCCCAGACCTTGTAAGAGCCAACCTTGAAAAGCGGGGTAACCCAGAAAACCTGCAAATGCTCGACGACTTGATTGCTCTTGACAAGCAGTGGCGATTGAACCTTACAAGCCTTAACGATTTACGTCACGACCGCAAACTGGTCACAGTAGAAATTGCCAAACTCAAAAAATCTGGCCAAGACGCACAAGCTCAAGTTGAAAAAGCCAAACTAATCGACACTCAAATCACTACAATCGAAAAACAGGTGACTCAAGAAGAAGAGAAAGAACGCGACTTGCTACTTCGGTTGCCAAACATGCTTGACCCAACAGTTCCATATGGCAAAGACGACCACGGCAACGTCGAAGTGAAAACTTGGGGAACAATTCCACAGTTCAAGTTTCCAGTGAAAAACCATCTTGACTTAGCAAACGACCTTAACTTGATCGACATGGAACGAGCAGGCAAAATCAGTGGTGCCCGCTTCTTTTTCCTTAAAAACCAGTTGGCGCTGCTGGATTTGGCTTTGATGAATTTTGCCATGCAAGAACTCTCAAAGAAGGGTTACGTTGCTATTGAGCCGCCCTTTATGATTAACAAGGCTGCTTATGAAGGCGTTACTTCTCTTGGCGACTTTGTTGATGTCCTATACAAGATTGAAGGCGAAGACCTTTACATGATTGCCACAAGCGAGCACCCGATGGCTTCGATGTACATGGGTGAAGTCATCAAAGAACCGGATATGCCGCTTAAACTTGCAGGCTTAAGCACATGTTTCCGCAAAGAAGCAGGCGCACACGGCAAAGACACCCGCGGCATTTTCCGCACTCACCAGTTTAACAAGATTGAACAATTCATTTTCTGCAAACCCGAAGACTCAGCAAAGCTTCATGAGGAACTTTTGGCAAACGCTGAAGACTTGCTGCAAAAACTTGAGTTGCCCTACCGTGTTGTTAACGTTTGTACTGGCGATATCGGTACTGTTGCAGCTAAAAAGTATGATATTGAGGCTTGGATGCCCGCCCAGAATGGTTACCGTGAAGTAGTTAGCTGCAGTAACTGTACTGATTATCAGGCAAGGCGTTTAGGTATTCGTTATCGTGAAAAAGAGGGTGCGCCGCCGAAGGGTTTCTTGCATACGCTTAACTCTACCGCGATTGCTACGGGAAGAACGATTGTTGCCCTGCTTGAGAATAATCAGAATGAAGATGGCTCAATAAACGTGCCTAAAGCGCTCAGGAAATATATGGGTGACGTCGAGAAAATAGACAAAAAACGCTAAAACCTTTTATATTGCTTTGAGAATGTTGAGGCAGTTTGGAGGATTACTTTGTCTTCAAAGACTTCAAAAGCAAAACACATTCGCGATAAATGGCGTGGCAAATCATGGTTCAACGTAGTAGCGCCATCGTTCTTCGGAAACGTTGACTTAGGTGCAGTACCAGCAGAAACAACAGACCAACTAATCGGTAGAGTTGTTGAAGCTACACTGTATGATATTACAGGTGACTTTTCACATCACTATTTGAAAATGTTCTTCCAAATAAGCGCAATGGACGGTAAAACCGCCAAAACACTCTTCAAGGGTCACGAATACTCGCGTGACTACTTACGCAGCTTAGTTAGAAGAAGAACAACCAAAGTGGACGGTCTATTCAATTTAATAACCAAAGACGGTTACAAACTTAGAATTGCCGTTTCAGCCCTGACACTTTCACGAATAAAGACTTCCCAAGAAAAAATCATACGCAACATTATGATCAGAATCATCAAAGAAAAAGCAGCAGCACTCACAATGGACCAATTCGTACAAGAAATGGTTCTCGGCAAAATCGCATCAGACATCTACAACGAATCAAAACAAGTTGCACCACTCCGCCACGTTGGTATCCGCAAATCAAAACTTATCAGTGCACCAGCAAACGCTCCACAACTTCTGTTAGCCGCTGGCACAGCAACTGTTGAAACAGTTGAAGAAGCCGAGCCAGAGGAAGAAGAAATTGAAGAAGCAGCTGACGTTGCAGCTGAACAAGTCGCGGACGAAGAAGAAACAGAAGAAGAATAAACTCTTCTTTACTTTTCATTTTAAATTATTTTTTGTTTTCCAAAACAGTCTTAAAAGACACTACGCTAGCATATTGCTGTTTTAGAAGGTGCAGTTAGTGGTTAACCGTGCAGGCGTACATGAAAAAGGCTCAATCAACGTTAACGATATAATTGAAAGCATCAAAAAACGTGAAGACTTCAGCAAAGCCGGCGCTATTGGCTTATTTATTGGCGTAGTCAGGGGCGAAACCCTTGAGGGTGGCGAAGAAGTAGAAAAACTTACTTTGGAAGCGTATGAGGAAAAAGCTGACGAGGTGCTCGGCAAGATTTGTGATGACTTAACTCAAAAACCTGGTATTGTTGATGTGCAGATTCATCATTTAACCGGCGAATTCAAAGTTGGAGAAGACCTTGTTTACGTTGCCGTCGCGGGTTCTCATCGTCAGCAGGTGTTTCCTGTGTTGCGGGAAGCGGTTGAACGTTACAAGAGTGAAGCGCCAATCTTCAAAAAAGAACACATAACAGGCGAAAAGGGCAAATCTGAGTATTGGGTTTCAGAAAAACATCACCATTAACTTGGTAACGTGACAGTGTATGATTACAGCTTTAGCAGGCGGAGTAGGTGCAGCCCGATTCTTAACAGGCTTAGCCCAGCTGATAAAACAAGAAGACTTGACCGTTATCGTCAACACTGGGGATGACATTGACCTTTTTGGTTTGCACATTTCTCCTGACATTGACATTGTAACTTACACGCTTGCCGACATCATTAATCATGAAAGAGGTTGGGGCATAAAAGGCGACACATTTCAATGCCTAAACATGCTCAAACAGTATGGCGAGGTCGAATGGTTTAACCTCGGAGACAAAGATTTCGCTACAAGCATCCTTCGGACAAAAATGTTCAAGAACGGCGCTACCCTGTCGCAAGTGTCAGCTAAAGTAAGCCGCGACTTGGGGCTTAAGCTAAAGATTTTGCCCATGACTGACGACAAGTTTGCTACGCACGTGCGAATCGCTGAGGGTTTGATTCATTTTGAGGAGTACATGGTTAAACGGGCTGCGCAGGACAAAGTGTTGGGCGTCGAGTTTGTGGGGGCTGAAACGGCTAAGCCTGCACCTGGCGTTGTTGAAGCGATAATGGATTCAGAACGCATAGTTATTTGCCCAAGCAACCCAGTTGTAAGCATAGGCACGATTCTTTCTATTCCGGGCATTAGGGAAGCTTTACAGAAAACTAGCGCCAAAAAAGTTGCCGTAAGTCCTATTGTTGCTGGTGCACCGATTAAGGGCCCCGCTGATAAACTTCTTGAAGGTTTAGGGTTTGAGGTTTCAGCTTTTGGGGTTGCAAAATTGTATGCTGATTTCTTGGATGATTTTGTGATTGACAATGTGGATGCTGCACAGAAAAGCCGGATTGAAGCTTTAGGCATCAAAGTTGCGGTTACTAACACTGTAATGAAGGATTTAGAGTCTAAAACGGCGTTAGCTAAAGTAGTGCTCAGCCTGTAAGTCAGTAGGCTGTTAGCAGATTAAGATAAGGGTTATATTATAACACACGAATACTGTTTTATTTCTGATTTGGGATGTGCCTGCCGTGGAAAAAAGAAGCTATGATTGGTTTGAGCAACGAAGAAGAACAAGAGGCTTAGAGCTTGCGCATGAGCAAATAACTAAAGCCTTTGACACAGTAACTTGGCTACATAAAGCTACAAAAAGTTACTCAGAGAAAAACATTAACGACGCCAAAAAATACATTGAAAACCTGTATTTAGCAGAGGAAGAAGTAGACAAACTAAGAACCGACACCTTCCTTGAGTTGTCTAAAGGCGCCGCTTTGGTTTCAGACTACCGCGAAGACCTTTTACACCTTGTAAAACGCCTTGACACTTTGGCTGACCACACTAAAGACGCTGCAAGATGCCTTGAAATGCTTGCTGAAGCAGACCTTCCAGCAGAGCTTACTCAAAAAACTGTTTACATGACAGGCAAACTTGTTGAAACTGCACAAATGCTCCGAGGTAGCATAGAAAAGATTTCGTCTAATCCTGCTGAAGCTGTAAGAGAGGCAAGGCAAGTCGGGGAAATTGAGCATGATATTGACACTGAATACCTTCGAACCAAAGGCTTGTTTGTAAAGTATGGTGCAAACATGAACTGTGGCGCAATGGTCATTTTTGATGACTTGATTGAGTTCATTGAGCAAGCTGCAGACATGTGCGCTGACACTGCCGATTACATTTTGGTTCTTTCAAGCAGAGAATAATCTGCATTTTTCTTTTTTCTTGTTTTGTATGTTTTGTTGATGCTTTTGTATACGGAAATTAGTTGTCTGTGATTGGCTACTGCTTTTCCGCATACTTTTGGCTTGGTTTTTAGCCATTAGCACCTACCCCCTATAGGTTTCTGCAAGGAGTTTCTATTTGGAGCCTAATAGGTTGGTTTAAAAAGTAAAGCAACAAGCGCTGTAATGCTGCTTAACTAACTTGTTTGAGAACATTTTTTGATAGCTTTTTAGCGTTTGTCTTCTTATTTTTTACTTTTTGTTTTTCCATCAAGCAGTTTTATATAATCTAAGCTGAATTTGATATTCCACTTCTGCTTTGAGGTGCCAGGGTCTGTTCGGAGGGTTAAACGGGGATACAGGAAAAGTTGATTATCCAGTTGACCTTATCCGCACCATAGCCATAGTTTTAGTCATACTGCTTCACGCTTCAAACGAAACCCTCCAAATGGCCACTGTACCCGAAGGTTACTGGTGGACCGCAATAATCTACAAAACAATCTCTTTGTCCTGTGTACCACTCTTTGTCATGTTGAGCGGTTCATTATTGCTTCAACCCAGCAAGTTAGAGGAGCCCATTCGGGTCTTTCTGAAGAAACGGTTAAGCCGCATCGGGTTAGCATTTGGTTTTTGGACTGTTGTCTATTTGGCATGGGCCTTTTTTATTAGCCAGCAGCCTTTAACCTGGGGCAACATTGGAGAAGCAACGCTTTTCGCTGTCTTTAGCGGTTCGTATTTTCACTTCTGGTTTCTGTACCTCATTATTGGTCTATATTTGGTTACGCCGATTCTAAGAGCAATAATATGTAATGGTAAATGGAACGTTATGCGGTACCTGATAATGCTGTGGTTTTTCGCAGTAGCAGTGGTGCCCATAATTCAGTTAGCAGGCATCTACACCTTTTACAACTTGGTATTTCTAATAATTGGTTGGATAGGCTACTTTGCTTTAGGCGCCTACCTGCAAAGAGTAAACGTACGTTCAATCTTTCTCTACGGCCTGTTAGGGTTGAGTTTTGTTTGGACAATATTTGGCATTTGGCTAATGAATTACCCGTTAGCAGACATGGGTAAAAACAACTTCTTTTTCGATTACCTAACCGCAAACGTAATCCTTGGTTCAATCGCGCTTTTCATGCTTCTGATAAAGATTCGTCCATTCAACTGGCCTGGAAGAACTCACCCAACCACAACCCGCATCATAACCGTTATCGGTCAAAATACTCTGCCAATTTTCCTGCTGCACGTTATCATTTTAGAGTCTTTGCAGCGGGGCTTTTTCGGTTTCACTTTAAGCGCTTTAACTTTGAACCCTGTATTAGAAATCCCGTTAGCCACAGTTGTTACGCTTTTCATTACTGTAGGCTTGATTCTGTTAATGCGCAAAGTTCCCGTTTTAAGAAAACTAATCGGTTAACACTTACTGGTCTTTGATTGCTTGATAAATTATGTCTGCAATGTACTGGGCGCCTTCACTGTTTAAGTGAACCCCGTCAAGGTAATATTCTGGATGGTCAAGAAGCGGCGTGTATAAATCAATTATTGGCAGGTTTAACTCTTGGGCAACTTGTTCTATTTTGGGCAGTACGCCGTTAGCGAAATCTGTGCTGCTAAGGTTTAAGTCATTTTCCAGAATCGGTGGTGGCTTCACCAAGTAGATTTGTGCTTTACTGCTGTCGTTTGAATCGTGGATGCCTTCGATTATTCTTTCATAATTTCTGACAAAATTTTCTATAAGCGTATACGTGTCTGCCCGTGCATCGTTGGTTCCAAGCATTAAAACTACTGTTGTAGGCTGGAAATCAACTGCGTCAGGGTACTCCTCCGTAAAATAGTATGGGTGAACAGAAGCAAAACTTACGGTAGCTCCTCTAACGCCAAAGTTGCCCACAACCGAATCGTTACCAAGCAATGCTTGCAAGTCTTCAGGGTAACCGGAAACTTCCGTGATGCTGTCACCCATACACGCGACACGGGCGAGTTTTTCGTCTTGGTTTGGGTTGTTTTCTAGCGTTGCTATTGAGTACACCAACGTTACTGAAATCAGAAACACCGCTAAAACGATAATGAACTTTTTGTTTTTCAGATTCTACCACTCTGGCTATTTTGTTGCAGGCAATCTTTTTCATCTATCAGACAAATTGAAGTATAGAAATTTTTTGCCAAATACATCCATTTGTTTGTTCAAAAATTTTCAGCAGCACTAAACGGTTTTTCTTCGACGCTGCCTTAAATCTTCGACAACAAAAACTACCAAAGCTAAACATGTTATTAGGATAAGCAGGGCAAAGAAAACTTTAAACTCGTAAGTTTCAACGGTAAAGTGAAGCGCCAACACCACCAACTCAACAACCAATATCGCCGCAAAAACGGTTGAGTACAGCAGCATTTTCGGCAAAAGACGCCTGCCAACCCAAGTGTATCCCGGAAGATTCACTCGTTGCTTAACAGTATATTCCCCGTACTCATTTTTTGATAGCAAATCCATTGTTTCCAGTTTTTCTAGGTGCCTGTATGCGACGCTGGGGCTGCTAAGGTTTAAGCCTCGGGTAACTTCACGTGTACCCACTGGCGTCTTCTTTTTCACTGTGTAAATGTACACTTTCAGGGTGATTCCTTCAAGCTCTTCCTTGCCCGTTCTCGCCAAAACAGGAGCCTCCAATGGATACAAACAGTTAGCGTTAACTGTGTATATGCTTTATCCAATGCAGAAAAGGTTCAAGCATATAGTTATTAGGAAAAAAGTTTCATAATTCTAGGAAGAGAACTGGTTTGGTCTCTTTTATTTGGTGAAGCCTAAAAATGTCACTTCATGAAGCAATGCTTTATACTCGCCAAGAAGACAACAAAGTAAAATGTTCACTGTGCGCAAGGCGCTGTTTAATCAGCGATGGCTCCACAGGTTTCTGTCTTGTCCGAAAAAACCAAGGCGGCACACTCTACACTCTGAATTATGGTAAAGCAGTTTCATTAGCTGTTGACCCAATAGGCAAAAAACCCTTATCGCACTTTAACCCTGGCGCGTTGGTAGCGTCAGTCGCTGCGGCAGGCTGCAACTTCCGATGCCAATTCTGCGATAACTGGATGATAAGCCAAGACAAAGACGTCGCAGGTAACCCATTGCCGCCTGAAGAAATTGTTAGGTTAGCAAAAGAAGCGGATTGTCAAGGAATCAGTTATACTTACACTGAACCAACCATCTTCATGGAGTACGCTTACGACACCGCCAAGCTTGCTCACGAAGCAGGCTTGTTTAACACGTTTGTAACTAACGGGTACATGACGCCAGAGGCAGTCAAAACCATTTCGCCCTATCTTGATGCGGTAACGGTTGATTTCAAAGCAGCCGCTGACCCCAAATTCTACAAGACCGTTTCAGCTGTCCCGGAAGTGAAACCGATTTTTGAAGCCCTAAAAGAACTCAAACTTGCAGGCGTCCACATCGAAATCACTAACCTTGTTGTTCCCAAAATGGGAGACTCTATGTATCGGATTAAGCGTTTGGCAAAATGGATTAACGACTTTTTAGGTCCAAACACGCCTTTCCATTTGCTGCGTTTCCACCCTGACTACAAAATGACTACCATTCCCGCTACACCTGTTGAAGACTTGGAGCATGCTTACCTTGTCGCCAAAGGCGAAGGTTTACTGTTTACTTATTTAGGAAACGTGCCGGGTCATGTAGCGGAAAACACGTATTGCCCAGCATGCAGAGAACCAGTAATACGCCGCGACGGCTTCGAAATCACCCAATGGGACCTAACCAGCGACATGCACTGCAAATTCTGCGGAAACCAACTGCCCATCAAAGGCAAATACTACACTAAACGCCAATTCATGCCTTACGCACTCTTCTAGCTATTGAGGAAAAAACGATGCAAAAGCTGACCGTAAAACGACATGGAAACAAGGTTTGAAATAGAAAAAGCTACTGACTTGATAAATCTTGTAACATGAAGGGCTTGCTTGTCTTGGCAAAGCGCCAATTAAGCAGGTTCTTGATGCATGAATTAACAATTAATCGGTGGTTTTAACTCGAATAAACAACCCCGTTTTTATAAAAACTCTTAAATTATACAAGTTCCAAATGAATCCAAGGTCTCTTCCATGTCATCAAACACTAACAAGCTAGAAATTACCGGTTATGACGATAAAGAAAAAGTTTTTCTTGTAAAGTCAGCCGCGGGTCAAACCGTCCGAGTAAGTGATACTTTCGCTGAAATGTTCCCGCTTTGGGTGGGAAGAGTTCTAATCACGGCCCAAAACGAGAAATGGGCCCAAATTGCTGGAAGCATAACCACAGGCTTCGCTACAAGCGTAATTGCTGCCTCAGCAGAAGCATCAATCGAACGTGCAGTTCCAGCAGAAGAAACACCAGACAAACGCCCAGGTGTTCTAATTCAAATTTACAACCGTGACCGATTCGAATTAAAAGGTCAACTAATGGCCCGTATCGGACAATGTGTCATGACTTGCCCATCAACCGCAGCCTTCAACGGTTTACTAGGCAAACGTGTTCTTAACATCGGCAGCAGCCTCCGCTACTTTGGTGACGGCTTCCAAAAGAAAACCATGGTCGGCGGAAGAAAATGCTGGAAAATCCCAGTAATGGAAGGAAACTTTATCGTAGAAGACGGCTTCGGCGCTATGGAAGCAGTTGCAGGCGGAAACTATATGATTTTCGCAAAAACACAACCAGAAGCCTTAGCAGCATCTGAAGCAGCAGTAGACGCAATCCGCGCACAAGTTCCAGACGTAATCATGCCATTCCCAGGCGGCGTTTGCCGTTCAGGAAGCAAAGCAGGCTCACTAAAATACAAACTAAAAGCCTCCACAAACCAAGCCTACTGTCCAACCTTGCGAACAATTGTTCCAGACACAGTTGTTCCAGAAGGCGTAAACAGCGTCTTCGAAATCGTCCTAAACGGCTTAACATTAGAAGCAGTAAACAAAGCAATGCAAGTTGGTGTTGCAGCTTCAATCAACTGTCCTGGTGTAGTAAAGATTTCCGCAGGCAACTACGGCGGCAAACTTGGTCCATTTAAATCGTTCCTAAGAGACGCAATTGGCGCTCCTGCACCAGCAGCCCCTGAGCCGGCAGCTAAACCAAAAGCATAGTTCCTTTTTTCTGTAGGAACTTTTATTTTGTTCTTATACCCTAACTAAAAGAGTCAATCCGAATTTACGTGAATTATTGTGAGTACAGCAAAAAAAGACAGCTTAGAGCTATACCGGACAAGGAAAGCAATCAACACGCTAGCCAAGAAAGAGGGTAGCCACACAGAGTTGATTACAATCTATGTACCGCCGGGCAAACAAATCAGCGACGCCCTTAACCTGCTGCGGGAAGAATACGGCACAGCAACCAACATCAAATCAAACGTAACACGCAAAAACGTACTCGACGCAATCGTAAAAGCACAACAAAAACTAAAACTGTTCAAAGACCCCGGCGAAAAAGGCTTAGTCATCTTCTGTGGTGCGCTTCCACAGGAAGGCGGCGGTCCCGGAACTGAACGTATGGAATCTTGGGTTATCGTTCCACCTGAACCAATCCGCATTTTCCTTTACCGCTGTGACTCACGTTTCCACACTGAACACTTGCAGGAAATGCTTCGGGAAAAAGAAACTTACGGTATCCTGCTTATAGACGCTTCAAACGCTACAATAGCAACCCTAACCGGAAAACACCTGACCATAGTGCGTGAAATGCATTCAGGTGTTGAGGGCAAGACTCGTGCTGGTGGTCAATCAGCAAGACGTTACGAGCGTCTCCGCGAAATGCACCTTAACGAATACTTCGGACGTGTAGGTAAACATGCAGACGAAATATTTTTGCCTATAGATAATTTGAAAGGCTTAATCCTTGGTGGACCCGGTCCAACCAAATATGATTTCCAAAAAGGCGATTACCTCAATTACCAACTGAAAAACAAAATCTTAGACGTACTAGATACTGCATACGTGGAAGAGCAGGGTGTAAAAGAAATTGTCGATAAAGCCCCTGAAATCGTACGTAAAGTCCGTTACATCGAAGAGAAACAGATTATGCAAAAGTTCCTCTACGAAGTTGGACACGATACTGGCTTGATTACTTACGGTGAAGCTGAAGTACGCAAGGCACTGCAGTCCGGTCAGGTGCGGACACTTTTGATTTCTGAAGCGCTTGATATGCAACGTGTCACCGTAAAATGTGGTGCATGCAACTATACAGAACAAGAAACAGTCAAAACCCCAAACATGCAAACCTTCGAGCAAAGCCTCGCTGGAAAACCATGCCCCAAATGCACCGCGCCATCCTTAACGATAGTTGACAAAATCGATTTAATCGATGACTTGGCACTGCTAGCTGAATATTCAAACACTGACGTTGAAGTTATCTCAACGGAGACCGAGGAAGGTCAAATGCTCAAAAACGCGTTCGGCGGTTTAGCAGCAGTTCTGCGATTCAAAATGCAGTAAACCACACCTTTTTCCTTATTGCTTCTTTAAAATTTGTTCTAAATCTTCTTTTTTAAGGCCTAAAACTGCCAGTTGCTTCTGTCGTGAAGTTGCTCCAGAAACCAATTCAACTTTGGCGTGAAAAAGCCTTGTTAATTCTTTGAGAATTTCTTTGTTTACTTTGCCCTTCTCTGGCTCTTCGGTGGCGTGAACAACAATTTCGTCACTGTCAAGCTGAATGGAGAATTTGGGGCTGTTTGGTTTAACAAAAATGGTGATGATGGCGCCGTCAGCTGTTTCCTTTATGCTCATGCTGGCGTGCACTCAGTTACTTCATCATCGGGGACGGCTTTTTTGGTTTTGCCTTGAAGTGCCCAACTGAATTTGTTGCGTAGCGTTGTCGGGTAGTATTTGATTATGTCAAACTTTACTTTCTTTGCCCACTTAACATACGCTTGCGGGTCAATGTACGACTTCAATGAAGTGCCCAAGTTGTATTCGCGTGTAAGCGCTGTTAATTCAATGTCCAGCTTAGCCTTCTCGATGCGTGCTTCAAGTGACTCGGTTTTTTTGCCTTCTGCTTTCTTTGCTTTAAGCTGTGCCTTCATTGCTTTGAGGTTTTCTTCTTTCTTCTTTAGGCGGTCATCAAATGTTGGTGGAATCTTGCGTTTGTGGTTTGCAACTTCTGCAACTTTGAGGTTAGCCATTTTTGCCGCATAATTCTTCTTGTAGTCAGGGTCAGCTTTCGTAACGCCGCTTTTGTCAAGTTCTTCTTTTAGAGTTTTTGTGCATTTCCAAGTACGGAACACTTTCGCAGTGAGTTTAGGTACTTTTTCGGATAGGAATCTTGAGACTTTTTTGCTGTCGATGCCTTCAAAGAGGTACTGCACACTTTTGTCTTTCTTGAATTCCTGAAGATTCTTAATGACCTCTTTTGGTGCTTGAATGGTTTTTATCCATCTAACGCTGTCTTTGCCTAAGAAGTCAAAAGTAACTTTGTCGCCTTCAATGCTTATGTGCTCATCCCGAAGCGTGATAGCACCTACGGTATCTGCTTCATCTGGATCCTTTTCATCGCCAACCCTCATGTTGACAGCGAAAATCAGCCAAGCAACCGTCGCCACTTTCCGGCGTTCCAACTCTTTAGCTTCAAGATTTTTGGAAATGTGTTTTTCGACTTGACCGATTTGTTTTCCAAGGTTTTCGGCTTTCTGGAATTTTTCTTTCTCACGGTTCTGCTTCAAGAAAGCTGTGTCGCTAAACCAAACATACTTGACTTTGCCTGTAAGTTTGTCAACCCATTTTGCCACGTACATTTTGTTGGGTTCCCAAGTGGTTTTTCCCCTCCACTCTTCCAGTTTGGGTGCGTCTGGCGAAAGGTTTAGTGTGATGTCTTCTTGGCTTGGTCCTTCTTTCCATCTTCCACGTTGTGGGTGGTCGCCTCTACCTGCGAAAAGGCATGATGGTTCAGCAGTCCAGTTGGCTACTTCAAGACGTTGTCCGTCCACGTCAGCGTAACCGAACTTTTCTTTCATTTCTAAACGTTTTACTTTGCGTTCTTCTGCTTGGGCTTTCTTTTCTTCTTTGGTTATGGCTTCTTTCTTTGCTTTTTCGTCAAGAATGAAGCTTTTAACTTCGCTAAAATCGATTTCAAGTCCTTGAGCGCCGCCGTTGTTTTGTGGCTTCTCAATGCTTTCAAGATACTTTGGTGTGAAAGTGTCTAAGTAGTCTGCGTTGGGGTTTTCTTTCTTGATTTGTTCAAGAAATTCTTTCATGAAGTTTTTAGTATAAACTTGGTCTGGAGGCGGTATTGTGGTTGATAAGGTTCTGCGTACCCACGCAACTGCCATGGGTTCAGACTTTTCTGTAAGCTTGACTGTTTGACCTTGAATTTTAATGTTGAAACCTTTAAGGTCGTAAGGTGGAACGAATATTCCGTTATGCTTTAAACTCTTCATAACGTGCTTCATAATTTATACCTCAAATCTTGGCAAGCAAGCATTTCAGTGAACCTTGCCATTATTTGCCTGTTCTTGGTTTTTTATTTTTCGCTGTTGAATATGCAGCTTTCTATACCCATTTATTGCGTGGTTTAAAAATGTACTGTAAAAATCGGCAAAGTTTACGGGGAAAACAAATGTTTTTGCTTTTTTGCAGCCCTTGACTGCTGCAGTTTCTTATAGACTTGATCCACGTTTTTGCGTTCCACATAGCCTTTATGTGGTCGAAAGCCGCCGCTGAAGCCGCCTGGAATGTGCATTAATTCATGAATCAATGTGCGTTCTCTGTCTTCTGGGGACATTCTGTCAAAAATTTCAGAGATAACCTCAATCGTGTAGGTTGGAGGCTGGTTCAGGACGCCTTGCCAAATTTTGCCCAGTCCATGAATGCGCGCTATTGTGCGTCGTGCTTTGGAGCCTTTGCTGCGAACGCAAAAGACGAATTGGGGCACAACGTGATAGAATTCGCATTCCACTGCAAGTTGGTCTACTTGCTTTTTGATTTCTGGAGCATCAAAATACTTAATCGGCATAGTTTAGTCTCTCTTGATTGCGTTTCAATTAGGCGGTTAATGGTTTAAAAGTTGTCGCTTCTGTGGAAGAGTTTTCTGATTTCCATCCAGAACGTGGCAACAAACGAAATCACAATAACCAGCGCCCAATCATTAAGGCTTAAACTTGTAATCTGCAGTGCCTGCTGAACAAACACAAGGTTAGTGCCTACAAGCAGCACAACAACAGCCAGTACCGCCCAAAGCAGCATAACCTTGTTTGACAACACACCCTGCTTAATCAGCGGCGTCTGTTCTGAACGGAAGTTAAACGCCAAAAAGATGTGCCCAAACATCCAAGTAGCAAACGCAACCGTCTGAGCGTAAGGCAGATTCTGTGTCATGAACCATGTGAACAGGTAAGTGGCTGTGACTGCTGCAAACAGGCTAACTGCACCCATGTATATACCTCGGGTCATGGATTGGTTCATGAATTTGTCTTCTTTTTCTGTTGGCGGCTTCTTCATTGAACCTTTTTCGGTTGGTTCAGCAACGAAAGTGGCTGAGGCTGCTAAGTCCATGAAGAGTTC
>JAWRIR010000052.1:0-8578 GCA_040268405.1 Thermoproteota archaeon
TTTCACCTTTATTTATCAGCATAATCAAGAAAGTAAAAGCAGCAGCACAACGAAGACAAGGTCCACCGTTGCTTCAAACCTATTACAACTTGGCAAAACTCTTCAAAAAAGAAACCGTGTACTCACAAAACTCGTCTTGGATAATGAAAGCCACACCAGTCATCAACATTGCCGCTTTAGTAACTGCCAGTCTTTTCGTGCCAATGCTCTTTATTCCCCAACCCACCGACATATTTGGCAACCTGATCCTGTTTATCTACTTACTGGCTTTAGCCAAGTTTTTCATGGCACTCTCCGGTCTTGATGCAGGCAGTACTTTCGGAGGAATGGGTAGTTCACGTGAAATGGCAATTTCTGCACTTATCGAACCAATTACCATCGTGGTTTTCGCGGCGTTAGCTATATTGTTCAAAACAATAAACATTCCCGAAATGTTTCTTGGCGCCCTAAACGCTAACCTGCTTGTAGATCCTGTCCTAATACTTGTTTCAATTTCCATATTCATCATAATTATAGTTGAATCCTCAAGAGTCCCCGTTGACAACCCTGAAACACACCTTGAACTAACAATGATTCATGAAGCAATGATTCTTGAGCAGTCAGGAAAAAACTTGGCGCTTATGGAGCTTTCAAGCGCTATGAAACAGATGCTTCTTATGGGTTTGCTGATTAACACACTTGTTCCATGGGGCTTAGCACTTGATTTTTCTGCAGGGTCCATTCTAATTTCGTTTACCGCTTTTCTTGTTAAAGCAGTCATCCTTGCCGTCGTAGTTGGTTTGTTTGAGTCGGCATGTGCAAAATCTCGGCTATTCCATCTTCCAGCTCTTTTTGCTTTGGCACTGTTTCTTGCATTGATAACTATTATACTCGAGGTCTTCGCTTAATGATTCCTGCTATTGAAAACTTTTCACAGTTGCTAATGGTGTTAGTTTTGGCAACCGCTGCCGTCATCATTGTAAAACGTGACATAATGTCTCTTGTAAAAACGTATGCGCTTCAATCCTTTTTCATAGGGCTAATTGCATTATTTTTCTTTATCGAGAGCGGCAACCTGACACCGCTTTTTCTTGCAGTTTTAACGTTTGTAAGCAAAATCATAGTAATCCCAACATTCATGAAGCACATCCTTAAAAAATTGGACGTTAAAAGAGATGTCAAATTTCACTTCCTATCTCCCAATCAATCTTTAATCGTCAGCGTAATCATGATACTTTTTGTTTACGTCGCTTTTACGCCTCTTCTGGACGAACTTCAACTCGGTAGTCTTTTCTATATAGGTGCAACAGTAGGCGTTTCCTTGCTTTTCATAGGTATGCTTGTCATATTCACACGCAAACAAACAATCACTAACATTGTCGGTTACTTGACGATGGAAAACGGCGTTCTGTTATTTGGTCTTTATTTAACAGAATTGCCTTTGATGGTGGAAATTCTCATCATAATTGATTTAATCATTTTGACGCTTTTGGCAGCGATTTTAGCTTTCGGTATTGACTCCACTATTGAAGAATTCCATGCAAGGTTAAATCCCTTCCAGAATGGTTGGCGAGTCTTTGGTGATGACGAAGAGGATGAGCAATTAGAATTAGAGTTAGAGAAAACTTTGGAGGAAAAGAAGCAATGATTCTTTCAGCAGAAGTAATACTGGCACTTTACGCCGTGTTGGGTCTCATAATTGTACTCTTAACAATTCTATCTAAAACTCATAAAACAATCAATCTACTATCAGTTATTCTTCCAATAGGCTTCATTATTTTAGGTCTTTACAGTTTAGCCTTCGCTGAGGTTCCTAACTATTCGGTAATGGGCGGCTACTTCTTAATCGACCATTTGGGAATATATGAAGTACTGATTTCAGCAGTACTGTTTTTAGCTGCCGCAGTTTATGCACGAAGCTACATTGAAGGTTCAATAGAAATAGGTGAAATGGACGAAAACAACCTAAAGTTATTTTACGTCGCATTAAACCTGCTTTTGGTTGAAATAACCTTCACGTTTTTTTCTAACAACTTGGCTTTGTTCTGGATACTTGCAGAGTTAACAACCGCTTTTTCAGGCGTCCTAGTTGTGATGCTTAATGCGGTCAAAAACATAGGTGCCACGTTAAAGTACATCTTCATAACTTCAACATGCATGCTCTTCTCCTTTATTGGGCTAATACTTTTATTCACTTTAACCGAAAACTCGCTTGGCGCTGGTACACTAAACTGGAGTTCACTGATGAATGTTGCCTCCACACTTTCACCTGCCATAATTTTTGCGGCGTTCATCTTTACCTTTGTGGGCTTTGCAGCTAAAAGTGGTGTCGTACCCTTTCATGCTTGGCTTCCAAGCGCGCACTCAAAAGCTCCTGCGCCAGTCAGCGCTATTCTTTCAGGAAGTATTACAAGTGTTGGTATTTACGGCATAATTCGCATGTACGCTATCGTTGCACAGACATCAAGTATGTTCAAAGTTTCAGTTTTCTTAATTGCCTTCGGCGTTGTCAGCATGTTGATTGCGGCTTTAACGATGCTTACCCAAGTGAATCTGAAAAAAGTCATAGCTTACTCAACAGTTGAGAACATGGGCTTTTTGCTTGTCGGTCTCGGCTTAGGAACACCATTGGCGATTTTTTGGACGCTTTTCTACGTTTTAGCTCACGCTTTCACTAAAGCTTCCTTGTTTCTTTCCTCAGGCATTATTCATCACCAATTCGGAGGTGTTCGACTGGAAAACATCAAAAACGCTTTCAAATTACAACCCTTCGCCTCATGGAGCCTTATTCTAGGGGGCATAGCAATAATTGGTATGCCTTTATCCGCAATTTTCATAGCAAAATTTTCAATTCTTATACAATCAACTAACCTGTCGCCATTTTTAACCGTGGGCTTACTTATTGTTTTCCTGTTTATAGCTGCCGCTTTTGGAATATTTCTAATTAAGCTCTTAACCAAAAAAGAGACATGCGAAACTAAACAATTCCATGCTTCACTTGCAATGAAAGTGCCCATCGCAGCACTGCTTTTAATGGTTTTTATTTTAGGCGTATTTTTCCCTCAGCAACTTACTGATTTGCTTTCAACAATCGTGTTGGAGCTCGGCATTAGGTGAACATGACATGACTGATTTGCACTTAACTGAATTCGAAAGAATCTTTGGAACCGAACAAAGTGTAGTCTACGGCTTAAACAACGAATTATACCTGCCAATAGATTCAGCTAAACTTCTTGAAACAATCACGCGACTCTCAGAAAACAGCTATGAATTAATCGCTTTGTTCTGTGTTCAAAACTTCAACAGCCACGATGGATTCACTTTAATGTATGCTTTCGAAAAAGTGGGATTCCAAGAAATTCCCATTCTTCAAGCTAACGTTGAAAGCAACCAAGCTTTTTCTATTGCCAAAATTTACCCTTCAGCATGCTGGTATGAACGAGAAATAACCGACGGTTTCGGCGTAGAATTCACTGAAGCCTACGACAAACGCAGACTTTTCTTACATGAAGCTTATCCCAAAGGTTTCCATCCATTACTTAAATCCTTCAAAAACGGTCCAATAAAAACAGTAATACCCAAAACCGAAGGGGAAGAAGAGTACCCTTTTAAGCGTGTTGAAGGGGCAGGTGTTTACCAAATTCCTGTTGGTCCAGTTCACGCGGGAATCATTGAACCCGGTCATTTCCGTTTCAGCGTTATCGGCGAAAGCATCTACAATCTTGAAGTCCGTATGTTTTACAAACATCGTGGATTGGAAAAACTTGCAGAAGGTAAGACACCTCAAGAATGCGTTAAAATTGCTGAAGTCATCAGTGGAGACGAAACCACTGCAAACGCGGTCACTTATTGTGACGCAGTAGAAAAAATCTCTGGAATTTCAATTCCCTATAGAGCTTTAAAATTAAGAACAATTCTGTTAGAGCTTGAACGTATTTACTCTTATCTTGGTGACTTAGCTGGAATGGTGTTGGATGTAGCCTTTCCAGTAGGAGCCAGTTCCTTCTTTATACTTCGCGAAGAAATTTTACGATTTAACGAGATGCTGACAGGTTCCAGGTTCCAAAAAGGCATAATTGCCATTGGAGGCTTAACAAAAGACGTCTCTGAACAAAGCCTTAAAAACTTCAGTACTTACCTGCATGACTTCTCTAAACGGTTGAAAACTGCAAAAGAACTTGACAACACGTATTTCTCATTAATTGACCGATTCCAAACAACCGGTGTAGTTAAACCAGCCTTACTTGCGCCCCTCCATATTACTGGCCCAATCGCCCGAGCGTCAGGACGAATGCTTGATACCCGCATAAACCATCCATATGGTCTTTACAGTGAAATGAACCTGAAAGGTAGAACTCAACAAAACGGCGACGTCTTATCACGTTTTGAACTTAAAGCTCAAGAAATACTCGATTCCGTAAAAATGATCCAAGATTTAATAGCCAGTTTGAAACTCGGTGAAATTTTTACTGAGCACAAATTAGGTGACGGTTATGCTATGTCTATAGTTGAAGCTGCTAGAGGACAAAGCATGCATTGGGTCTACATTAAAAACGGTGTAATCGATCGTTATAAAGTTAGAACAGCTTCATTCTGTAACTGGCAAGCAATAGAGCATGCTGTCTTAGGCGATATTGTGCCTGATTTTCCGTTAATCAATAAAAGCATGAACTTGTCTTACGCAGGAACCGACCTTTAGGAGACCAGATTTTATGGCAAAAAACTTGACTGCTGTCTTTAAAAAGAAAAAAACTGAACCAATCTTTTTCCAAGACGCTGAATTAGAAACCATCGGCTTAGAACTAAAACACCAAATCAACCGGTGCTTCGGCAAAAGCCTTGCAATACGTGAACTTGACAGCGGAAGCGACAACGCCACCGAAATTGAACTTAACAATCTCTCAACACCACATTATGACGTTGAACGTTTCGGAATTACTTTCGTGGCTTCTCCAAGACACGCAGACGTCCTCATCGTTACTGGAGCAATTACACGCAACATGGAAACCGCAGCCAAAAAAACCTACGACGCCATGCCCAACCCAAAATTCGTAGTAGCCGTAGGCGATGACGCATGCGGAACAGGCATCCTAAATGAATCATACGCAGTTTTGGGTGGAGCAGACAAACTTTTTCAAGTAGACTTAAAAATCCCGGGAAATCCGCCAACTCCCAAGGAAATTATCAAAGGACTCTTAGCTTTAACACGCAAAATAAGTCAGCAAAAACATTAATTTTTTGGAAAAGGAAGGCGCCGGGAAAGGGATTCGAACCCTTGCGGACCGGATGATCCACGGGCTCTCAAGGCCCGCGCGTTAACCACTCTGCCATCCCGGCAACGGTTTAACAGTAATCATCCTTCTGGTTTATTATTGTTGTGTTTGCTTGATAAACGAAATTATTCAATGAATTAACCATTCTTTAGCATGTAACTTTGCTTGAGAAACTTTGGTTATTTTATTGTTTCTTGTGTTTGTTCTAAAAAATAGTACATGGGTGTTCTGCTGCTTATTTGCGTCAAAAACTGTGGCTTATCGACAGTTTTGGGAAAAACAAATAAACTTGAAAACCGTTTTGCGTTTTATGGCAAAAACTGTAGCAGTCTCAATAACCAAAGAAGTATTGCATTCAATTTTTGTTAGCGCACAGCAGCTTTATCCAAAAGAAACAGTGCTAATTTTAAGAGGCAAAAAGAAGAAAGACACAATCTACATTAATGACTTGCTTGTGCCGCCCCTTGCAACTTACGGGTATGGTTTTGCTAATTTGCCGTTTCACATGTTGCCCATGGATTTCTCTATTATGGGTATAGTTCATTCGCATCCGTCAGGTGATAAATCTGCTTCAGATGTTGATGCCAACCATTTTTACGGTAGAATCATGATGATTGCAGGTTTCCCTTACCAAACAGAACGGGATATTGTAGCTTACAATTGCTATGGCGAAAAAGTTCCAGTTCAAGTTACAGACGAATAGTGTCTGTTTTATGCAGTTCCTGCTAGTTTGTATGCCTCAATAAAATCTAACGCAAATTTGTCTGCGTTCTTTTCTGTGCCTCTGTGCATTTTGTCTACTCCTCTGCTTCTGAGGTGATGATAGAATTCGTGAAGGATAATGAAGGGGTTGCTAATCATTTCACTGTTTAAAACTGAAATTGTTTCGTTTTTGGATGTGTAGCAACCGTATGCTACTGCTTTATGTCCTTTTGGTAAACCTACTTTCAAATTTGGCGTTTTAACATTGTAATGTTTTGAAAGCAGCGTCAAGGCTTCTTCAGTTTTCCCGTTTAAGATTAGCCAAACTACTGCAGGTTTGATTGTGTCCATTTGGCAAATTGACGGCACAAGGCTTATAAAGTTCTTGGATTATCAAATGCGTTATTTACCTTGCTTTTTTGCATGTAAATCTTTCATTCAAGGGTTCAATTTCTAGGTATAACTGTCAATTTCCCCTTCCAATGCATCTGCACTTCAGCTCTGGGGGATTCGTTTACTTGGACTATAGATTAACAATAAGAGTTAAATAGCAAATGAGTTACTTTTTTGAGATATAAAATAATGGAGAAAAGAAAAAAATTGAAAACTTTTAAAAGTAAAACTATACTCTCAACGATCGCAATATTGATGGTATTGTCATTTACTGTCTCTATGGTAGCATTGCCGGGCGCAGTTACAGCACAAAGCACAATCACTGCTTATCCATTTGTTGACGCTATTCCAAACCCAGTCGGTGTCAATCAAAAATGTTTGATTAACTTCGGTCTCCTCAACTACTTAGCACTTGATGGAGATGGCTGGAACGTCACAGTCACAATCACTGACCCAGACGGACAGGTTACAACAATCGGTCCACTGAAAACATGGTCAACCGGAACAGTCGGTCAATACTTTACACCAACAAAAGTCGGAACTTATCAATTACAATGTCACTTCCCAGAAACATACTATACATTCAATTCTTACGGTACTACAATGGGCGGCAATTATGGCGCAGCTGACAGCGAAGTCTTGAACTTAGTTGTACAAGAAGAAGCAGTACCAACATATCCAGGTCAAGCAATGCCAGACGAATACTGGACCAGACCAATTGACTCACAGCTTCGTGAATGGTGGTCAATCGCAGGCAGTTGGGCATCAAAGCCAGACAACCTGTATGCACCATACAATGATGCTCCTGAAACAGCCCACATTCTGTGGACTATGCCACTTGGCGACACAATGGGCGGTCTAGTAGGCGGCGACACTGGTGACCACGGTTACCAAAACGGTGACGCATATGAAGGTAAATTTGCAGGCTCAGTCATTATCAGCGGTGTTCTATACTACAACAGATACGTATCAGGCGCACCACAACAAACAATTGTTGCAGTTGACCTACACACAGGTGAAACCCTATGGGAAAGATCATACACCTTCGGTGGCAGCAGAATCTCAACAGGCCAAACCCTGTACTGGGACTGTCTAAACAACCGTGGTGCATTTTCTTACATCTGGATGGTCAGCGGCACAAACTGGTACGCACTTGATGCATTAACAGGCGACCTCAAATACAACATGACCAACGTGCCAAGCGGAACCAACTATATTGGTCCAAACGGCGAAATCATGAAATACTCAATTGTTAACTACGGAAACTCTTCAAACCCAGACTACAGATTACTACAATGGAACTCAAGCTATGTCGTAACTAAAGGAAAAGTCGGCATGTCAGAAAGCTGGGGTAGCCAAATTCAAGGCGTAACATACGATGCAACCGCACGTGGATACGACCTGAACGTTTCAATCCCAGCATACAACGCAGCAGCAGTCGGCACATTCCCAGCATCAGGCAACACAACAATACAGAAAGCATATGTTGGCGACAAAGTAATTCTCACCAGCGTATCATACGACACTGTTCAAATCTGGGCATTCGACCTAACAACAGGCCATGAAGGTGCATTACTATTCAACACACCAAACACAGCACCATCTGAATGGAGAACAGGCAGCATCACCATTAGCAGCATCGGTCAAGCAGGCTGGGCTGCATGGAGTCTAGAAGACCAAGTTGCCATATTCTTCAGCAAAGAAAACAGAGTTCACTATGCATACAGTCTCGAAACAGGTCAATATCTCTGGAAGACAGCACCACAAATCTACGCAGACGCATGGAGCGACACAGTACTTGCATCATTCGGTCCAGACCGTGTCATTGCATACAACAAACTGTACTCAGCAACAGTCGGCGGTATCGTATACTGCTATGACATCTGCACAGGCAACCTCCTATGGAACGTCACAGCATCAGACCCATACCATGAATCATACCTAACAAACAACTGGTGGGTAATTCCACTATTCGTTTCAGACGGTAAGATTTACTTCGGCAGCTTAGAACACTCTGCACTTGATCCTAAACCAAGAGGCGCACCGTTCTTTGCACTTGATGCAGAAACAGGCGCACAGGTTTGGAGAGTAGATGGTTTATTCCGTCAGACAAGATGGGGTGGACGCGCAATCATCGGTGACAGCATCATTGCAACAATGGACACATACGACCAACAAATCTACGGCATCGGCAAAGGCCCAAGCACAATGACAGTCTCAGCACCAGACAC
>JAWRIR010000053.1:0-16944 GCA_040268405.1 Thermoproteota archaeon
CGCCGGCTGCGAAGTTGGCGACATCATCCGCATCACCAGCAAAGGCAAAACCTACGAAGGCATCCTAATCCCCCGTTCAGAACTGGGCGATGCCACAAACATCATAATTAAAATGAAAAGCGGCTATAACCTCGGCATAACCGCCACTATGGATGTTAAAGTGGAAAAAGTAGGTGTAGGCACTAAACCTAGGTTTGCAGCGCCACCACTGCCAAAACAGAACCCTGCTTTACCACACGTTGTCATAATGAGCACTGGCGGAACCATCGCAAGCCGCGTTGACTACCGAACCGGCGCCGTCCGTTCAGCCATGTCCGCAAGTGACCTATACGGCGTCGTACCTGAACTCTCAGAAGTCGCCCGTGTAGATACTGAAATCGTTTTTAGCATTTACAGCGAGAACCTAACCCCGAAAAACTGGACACAATTAGCTGAAAAGGTTGCCGAACGTATCAAGCAAGGAGTAGACGGCATAATAATCGCTCACGGCACAGATACAATGGCGTACACTTCTGCAGCACTCAGCTTTGCCTTGCAGAACCTGCCCGTTCCAGTAATTCTGGTAGGTGCCCAGCGTTCATCTGACCGCCCAAGCAGCGACGCGGCAACCAACCTAATCGGTGCAGTCAAAGCCGCAGGTGAAGCACCATTTGCCGAAGTCGGTTTAGCCATGCACGAAACAGTCTCCGATGCATCAATAGTTGTGCACCGAGGAGTTAACGTCCGAAAGTGTCACACAAGCCGAAGAGACACATTCAAATCCATCAACGGCTTTCCAATCGCAAAAATTCTAAACCAACAAGTCATAATGCAAAACGGCGACTACCAACGCCGTGACGCGACAAAGGAGTTGGTTGTGAAGCCTAATTTCTGTGAAAAAGTAGCGCTTATCAAATTCTACCCCGGCTTGGACCCTGCTGTAATCGACTTTTACGTTAATCAAGGCTTCAAAGGCATCTTGCTTGAAGGTTCAGGTTTAGGTCATGTTAGCAAGTTCTGTTTTGAAGCCATCAAAAACGCTACAGCCAAAGGCGTAGTGGTTGCTCTTGCTTCCCAATGTATTTGGGGACGGGTTAACATGAACGTTTACGATACAGGCCGCGACCTGCAAAACATTGGTGTTATCCCGCTTGATGACATGTTCCCTGAAACGGGGCTTGTTAAACTCATGTGGGTGCTTGGGCAAACCAGTGACGCCGCCGAAGCAAAAAGTCTGCTAAAAACAAACATTGCCGGCGAATTTACCCCTCGCACGCTTCCTCAAGAAAAAACCGTTTACGGAGCACAATAAAATGACCATCGATTACACTAAAATCGGCTTAAAAGTTGGCTTAGAAATCCACCAGCAACTTAACGTAGGCTCAAAACTGTTCTGCAGTTGCCCACCCGAACTGTTCAAAGAAGACCCAGAAGTCACGTTCCTACGCCGCCTCAGACCAACTCAAAGCGAACTTGGGCAAGTTGACCCTGCCGCGTTTTTTGAGTTCCAGAAAGGCGTCAAAATCCTTTACGAGGCAAACCACAAAAGCGCTTGCCTTGTTGAAATGGATGAGGAACCACCCCACCCATTGAACGTAGATGCCCTAAAAGTTGTCCTAACTGCTTCACTCATCATGAACATGCAGCCAGTTGACGAAGTGCACGTTATGCGTAAAACCGTCATTGACGGCTCCAACACCACTGGTTTCCAACGCACCAGCCTGATAGCTTTAGACGGATGGATAAAAGTTGGCGAAAAAACAATTCCAATGCTTGCCGCCTACTTAGAAGAGGACGCAGCACGCAAAACCGGCACCGAAGACGAGGGCAAAACAATCCATTACCGCGTTGACCGTCTCGGCATCCCATTAATCGAAGTTGCAACCGCCCCCGTAATTTATTCACCGCAAGAAGCGCAAGAAGTTGCTTTTGCGATTGGCAGAATTCTTCGTGACACCGGTAAAGTCATGCGTGGTTTAGGCACTATTCGTCAAGACCTAAACGTTTCCATACTCAACGGTTCCCTAATCGAAATCAAAGGTGTACAAGAACTCGATCTAATAGCTACTGTAATTGATTACGAAGTTCTACGCCAACAAAACTTGCTCGCCATTAAAGAAGAACTTGCCAAACGCTGCATCACACCTGAAACGTTGAAACCAGAATTTGTTGATGTTACTGAAATCTTCAAGAATAGTAAAAGTAAGGTTATTCGCAAAGCAGTTGACAAGAAACACAAAGTTTTAGCTGTGAAACTTCCGGGTTTCAATGGTTTGACTGGTCGCGAGTTGATGCCTAACTTCCGTTTAGGCAGTGAATTGTCTGACTACGCGAAATTCTGGGGCAGAGTCGGAGGCATATTCCACACTGACGAAGTGCTTACCAATTATGGCATTACACCTGAAGAAGTTGTTGCACTCCGCAAAGCAGTTGGAGCTGAAGAAGCTGACGCAGTTGTTTTTGTAGCTGACACCGCAGAAAACACGCAAGACGCCCTAAAAGCAGTAGTCGAACGAGCCCAACAAGCCTGCAATGGGATTCCACAAGAAACAAGAACCGCCAAAGATGACGGCACAAGCCGCTTCATGCGTCCACGTCCCGGCGCAGCAAGAATGTACCCCGAAACTGACATTCCCGTTCAAGCCATAACCGCCGCGCTTGTCGAAGATGTACGCGCTAACTTGCCCGAACCAGCAGAAAAGAAACTTGCACGCCTAATGAAACAATACACGCTGAATGAGAAGTTGGCTAAGCAAATTGCTGACTCTGAATATGCTTTGGTGTTTGAAGAAATAGTGAGGGAAACTGGGGTTGCAGCGTCTACTGTTTCAGCGTTTTTGACTGAAACGGTCAAATCTCTCAAACGTGACGGCGTAGCAGTTGAAAACGTCAATGAAGCACAAATTAAGGCGCTGTTTGCTGCTGTTGGTTCAGGCACGCTTGCTAAAGAGGCAGTAGCGGAAGTGTTTAGTTGGCTTTCAAAGAATGAAGGCAAAACCGTTCAAGACGCAACAACCGCTTTGGGACTGAAGATGTTTACGGAAGCTGACCTTGAACCTATCGTTGACCGCATAATCGCCGCCAACAAGCCAGCCATTGAAAAGAACGGCAAAGGAGCATTTGGAATGCTGATGGGCGTGGTTATGAAGGAAGTCCGCGGCAAAGCCAACCCTGAGCTTGTCAGCAAAATCTTAAAACAAAAACTCTCTTAACCCTATTTTCTTTTTAAAATATTTTTTTGTTTTTCCGTAAATCCTAAAAAGGTTAAACGATGCATATAGGCATACGTTAACATGTTTATAGTGTAGGGTTCTTAAGCCCTACCGCTAATTTGAGGAATCATTAATGAAGCGTATTGAAGCACGAATAAAGACACCGTTCGGCGAAGTTGTTATTGAAGGCGACAGCCCACAAGAAATCCTGAACATGCTGGAATCAGTTCCAGAAAACTTTGTAGAAAAACTTTCAGATTTCGTTTCTAACCGCTTAACACCTTCAGGCGCCCAACTAAAAGGCATCGTTGAACCCACAACCGAAGGGCCAGTCATTGTAACCCGCGAAAGCTTAACCCACTATGAAGCCGTCGGCTTGGTGCTTTATGCTTCAGATGAACGCAAAAACACCGCTGCCCAAGTCCAAAAACTGCTTGAATCCAGCGGCATAAAAAGCATGGTTCCCGCACGCTTAAATGAAATGACTAAACGTGGACAAGTTTTCAAGCCTGACCCAAGCAAACCCGAATTCAAATTAACCATTCAGGGTGAGAAGTGGGTTGAGGATGAGGTTTTAACGAAGATTAGAGGAAAAATGAGTTGAGTACGCCCGACAAGGTTGACGTTCACTTAAAGTACAAAGAGGTGGAAAAGGATTTCACGGCAACGTTGCAGGAAACTTGGGAACTGCTTGACCAGTTTTTCAAGGAGTATTTGCCTGCGTTTGAGATTGCCCAAAAACTCACATTAAACGTGGATTTGCAGCAGCTTGCCAAAGACATAGAAGGAATAATCGCTTTTTCACCTGAAGGCTCAAACTTGTTAGTGCCTAAAAACAAGCTAACTGACAACGAAGCGCTTTCTTTATGGCTTTCAGCTCAGCATCTTGGAAACAAACTGGGTTTGCTCAGCAGCGAGTCTTTGTCTAAAGAGGAACTGCAAATCAAGCTGGGAAAAACAGCAAAAATAACAAGCACCCGCCTTGGAGAATTAATCAAAAACGAATGCGCAACCAAAACTGGCGACGACCGTTTTAAAATTACCACGTTTGGCGTTTTGGTAACTCAAAGAGATGTTATTCCCAGGGTTAGAGCCAAAATCAAAGTTTAACGGTGCTTTTAGGAACATTTTTTACTTTGTTTGTTCACCCCTTTTTTGGAGGCGTGTTTTTGCATTGGATTTTGGCATTTTTTCGGCTGTAATTTACTCTATACTGGGCAGTTTCGCTTTTGATTTAACCGCGTTAATCATTTTGGTCATCATTGGTTTAATCATAATTTTCTTCATCAAACTGTTCCTTGTGCTGATTCCAGCTATACTTGTTGCTTTGATAGTGTTTTTCTTAACTGGCGGAGACCTGTTCTGGACAGGCATTGCTTTTCTGGTTGTCGCGGCGTTGTCGTTGATAGCTAAACTTTAACCCCTTTTTTGTTTTTAATTCAGGCATTTTTGGCTTTTTCAAACCGTTCAATTAATATTAGATGAAAACCCAAAATCAGCAATGAAATCAGTAAAAGAGACCATTTGCGAAGCATTTAAGCATTTAAAACTCAATGCTTGCCTTAATGCCTCAAACAAATGCATGCTTGACCCAACAAAACAATTAATGCTTAAAAACAACCTTGCCAACGGAGAAAGTGCATGCTTTTAGGCGGACGCAAAACCCTCATATTCATGACCCTTGGCTTAGCCGCATTCATCTTGTACCTATGGTTCTTTGTCGGCTTTGACGGCTTATTCACACTGCTAAGCAGGCTAAACGTTTACCAATACTCACTGTTCTTTGGTTTAGCCATCGTTGCCCTGTTCTTAGGCATCTTTTTTGATTCCATGATTTGGCACAGCCTGCTCGACTCCCTAAAAGTCAAGGTTAAAGCAAGAAAAATCATGCTTTACAATTGGATAGGCAACTTTGTAGAATTAATTCTTCCCGGCGCAACCGTCGGCGGAGAAGTCGCCCGCATAGCCTTAGCTCAAAAAGAAACAAGCGACACAGGAAAATCCGCAGCCAGCGTAGTCGGCTCACGCTTAATCAGCACCTTCGTATATTCCGGCGGCTTGGTTGTTGGCTTCTTTATCCTGCTCTTTTCCCATCAATTGCCCGTTTACTTGATAACGCCAGTTGTGTTGGTGATTCTGGGAACCTCAGTTATGATAGGCGCCGTATTCTTCATTGCATTGAAAGAAGGAGCGGTAGACAAAGTTGTTGGACTTATTATGTGGGTGGCAAAAAAGGTTGTCAAAAAACCTGAAAAACAGCAAAGCCTACAAGAAAAACTCTACGGCGGCTTAGCTTCCTTTAGTGAATCCTTCAAAACTTTCAAAGCTCAACCACGAAGCTTAATTAAATCCACATTTTTTGCCGTTGCTGCATGGCTGTTTAACTTGACTGTTTACTTGATGATTTTCTACGCCTTGGATTTTACAGCAATTTCGCTTCTGGATTTAGCAACCGTGTATTGCATTATAACAACGGTTGAAACGGTGACAGCGGGGTTCCCAGTTGGCGCAGTAGAAGTTACAATGGTCAGCATGTTTTCTATGTACGGGGTTCCTTTGGCCGTTGCAGGCGCAGTCACCACCTTATCACGGTTGTTGACTTTCTGGAGCCAAATCATTGTAGGGTACCCACTCGCGCAATGGGTTGGCGCAAAGTCTTTGTTTAAAGGACAATCCCTATTCAAACTACCCACCATTAAACCTGCAATTACAGGCAAAACTGTTGGTGAATTTCCCATTTCAGCAAACTCGTAAACATCCTAACCACTGTTTTACATTTGTCAAAAAATTTCCTTGCCTGCTTGAACATGTAGAACAAATCTTCAATATTAAATCCCGTTGATATTGGCTTGTACAGCCAACGGTAATTTTTAATACTCCTATAAACAAATGAGTATCTTTGTTCAAGGAAGAGAGAGATTGGCAGCAGTTCAAGGAACCAAAATTGTACTTACAGCGTCATCTACTGAAATGAGCGACTTTTACAATAACCCATTCATAGCATTCGTAGGCGGCTTCGGAAAAGGACCCATCCCACTTTCATACGTGCGAAAAACACTCTATCCCCATAAACCAAAAAAAGCCGATGGGCAAGCAAGCTATGCACCCTACGGACTGCGCAAGGTTGAATCTATCCTGCTTGAAGGAGGATTCGCCAGAGAAGACATAGCAGTTGTTTACCCAGAAGACTTAGAATTTTTCATTGGACCCAACACCAAAGTTGTTGGAATATCCTCAATGGATCCTACAGGCATGGGTTATGTCAGCAAAACTTACAGCTCAATTGTAGGCGGCGGCGAACCAATGAACCGCATCGAGTTCCGCAAACTCGTCATGCACCCGGCAATCAAAAAATACAAGCCAAAAGTTATTGTCGGAGGGTACGGTTCGTGGCAGCTTGAAAGGCAGCACGTTTCGAAAAGCTATGGTGTAGACTGTGTTCTTATGGGTGGCAGGCCAGCACCAATTGTTGAGCTTTTCAAGAAAGCAGTAAACGGTGAACCTATTCCACGCATTGCAAAAGCCGACGAATCTTTAGATAACTGGAACTATAACAAAGAAATGCCTCTCACCCAAAACGTTGCAATTCATGGAGCGGTTGAAATCTCTAAAGGCTGTGGAAGAAACTGCCAATTCTGCACGCCAACAATGCAACACAAGATTGATGTACCCCTTGATAGAATCATGCAAGAAGTCGCATTAAGTACCAAACAAGGCAGCGACCACATCACTTTAATCACTGAGGACTTGTTCCTTTATGGTCAAAAAGACCCCCGATTTATACCTAATAGTGAAGCAATCCTGAAACTCTGCAAAAGCGTCGCAGACCACCCGGGCGTAAAAAGCATACAAGCAGCCCACATGTCACTCGCACCAGTTTATCATGACCCAAAAATGATTCATGATTTGGCTGAAATCTTAATCGAGAAAAGCTGGTACTCTTTCGGCGGAAAACCAATCATCACAGCAGAAACAGGAGTCGAAACAGGCAGCCCACGCCTGATGAAAAAATACATGGGCGGAAAAATGTTGCCTTTTACACCTGAGCAATGGCCAGAAGTCGTAACAAACGCTTTCGGCATCCTAAACGATAACGACTGGTATCCACTTGCAACACTTATCATCGGTTTGCCAGATGAGAAAGAAGAAGATATGCTGCAAACACTTGAGTTGATGGATGACCTTAAAGATTACAACGCATTCTATGTGCCACTCTTTTTCGTGCCGCTGGAAAACTGCGTGCTCATGAATAAAAAAGGCGCCGAAATGGACTCGCTCTCAAAAGCACGTTGGGACTTCTTCATCAAATGTTGGGAATACAACATTAAAATCTGGAAACCAACCTTCCTAGAAAACAGGATACCCAACCATTTCCTGTACCGAACCTTCGACCGTGTACTTATCCCATACTTTGGCAGAATCCTTGGAGCCTACTACGGCTTAACAAGACGCGGCACTGGCGAACAATTCAAACAAGCAGTCTACCAACTGAGCATGCCAATGCCCGATAACGGTCGAAGAGTAAAAGGAAAAGTAAAAGCAAAAACAGAAGCTTAGGCAGACTCTTCTGCCATTTCTTCACTATTTTCTTGTGCAAAATCTGCTTCTTCAACTGTGACTTCAGGCATAGCTTCCTGAATCAACGAAGAAACCTGTGATGTCTCTGGTTCTGTGGGTTTTAAGATTTTTCTTGCGTGTGTAATGTAGCCTGTGTGTCCAGTCATGAGTGTTTGTGGACGGGTTTTTCCGCGTTCAACCTGCATGGCGCGCATCATGAGTTCGATGGTTTCGATGAAGACAAAATTGTTTTCACGTAGGGCTTCGGTAGTTTTTACGACTTGGTCAATGGTTGGGCTGAAAGAAACTACAGTTCCTGATGGTTTGAGGGCTTCGTAAGCGTGAGGAATGACAAGCCATGGCGTTGCCAAGTCTAAAATGACGGCGTCAACGTCGCGTTCCTCAATGCCCAATGTTACATCGCCGCTTTTCATTTCTACACGGTCAATAAGCTTTGAGCGCTGCAGGTTTTTGGCAGCGTTTTTCTGGAATTCACCTCGAAGTTCGTAAGTGTAAACTTTGCCTGTTGGACCAACATAGTGTGCAAGGGCAGTGGTTAGGCTAGCGGTTCCTGTGCCTGACTCTACAACGCGGCTGCCCGGACCAATTCCGCTAAACATGACAATGGCTGCTGCGTCTTTGGGGTAAACGATTTGTGTGTTGCGGCTACTTTTCATGATATAGTCTGTTAACTGCGGCTTAAGCGTGGTAAATGTTACGCCTAGACTACTTTTGATTGGTTCCCCAAACTCTTTACCGATTAATTCATCAAATTTTATGAAGCCTTTGTGAGTGTGGAATGTTTGTCCTGATTCAACTTTTAACATGTAAGTTCTGCGGGCGTCCAAGTAGATTAGTGCGAAGTCGCCTGCTTGAATTTTTTCGTTAGCCAAAGATGATTTCCTCTATTTCTGCAAGCAAAATAAGAGTCCCCAAATTTAAGCTTTGAAACACAACATGAGGCTTTAACCCGTTAAAACAAGGTTTTCAACATACTAATGCCTTGATTTTCAACCATTAGCACCTACCCCTCTTAGTGTTTTGGGGTTGGCAAGGTGCAGGTGGCGTCTACCTCTCTTGTTTTTACCTGCCCCCTATAGGTTCCTGCATATAACCACTAATAGGATCCTAATAGGAGCCAAATAGGTTGGTTTGCTGAGGCTTGTTTTGTTTTTTTCTTCTTTTCGCCATTTTTTTGAAAGTTTTATTTGGTACATTTTTGTTTTGTTTTGCACCAGTTTTGTCGCAAACTTAATAGCTTTGTTTATTCTTTAACGTTAATTGCAGGCTTGGGAGCAAGCTTTAGATGCAATGCATTGAGGCATTGAAGCGTGCTGATTAAAACAGCAGTAAAATCAGTGCGCGATTAAGACTTTGCCTCTTTGGGCTGAACATGCAGAATGTTGATAGCATCTAAGCCGTGAAGCAGCAGATTCAAACGGTAACAAGAATCTGTTTGCGTCAAAGACACTGTTTAGGTGAGCCGTCTGCAACAATAAGGCTCAGACCGAGCCTGCCCATAATTAGGAAGTGGATCAAAGGATTCAACCAAAAAGGTTTGAAAATTTTGAGACTCCACTTTTTTCTAATTTTAATCCGTTTTGTTAAGTGTTTTAAAAAGTGCTATTTCCTCTTCAGTTATTCCTGCACGGCGAAGCTTATCAAGGCAACCTTGATACTGCTCTTCCGAAAACTTGGCTGTCTTGATTGTGTCTGTTGTGAAGTAGCCTGTTTCTTTAGATGCGCGTCCTCTTTTGAGAGCTAACCGTTGTTTTTTGAACCTGTCAAGTGCTTTGCAGTCTTCAGAGAGCATGCCAAAGGGTGTGTTTGGAAACTGTCTGCAACCGTCTGGTCTAATCGCGTAAATTGAGCAGATTTTGCCTGTTTGGAATGGGCACTTGGCGGTTTCGACGTACTTTTCATATTTTTCTTCGCTTTCTTCGAAAAGCTTGCCCAACTCGTCTTTGAGCACAGCAAATTTGGCGTAAGCTTCTGGGTTTAGCTCGGGGGTACCATGAATTTTTCCGGCGTTCAGGAAGTCTTCAAGAGTGCAGCAGACACCACATTTGTCGCATACGAAGGGCAGGTTGATTGACCAGTTGCCGTTTTTGTTTTTGAATTCTAAGTGGATGTAGTATGTCTCGACCATTTTAGTCCTGATGAATCATGGCAAGGTTGTTGGTTAACTTTTCGCCAAAAATACGATTATTCTATGTCTCAAGCTGTGTATTGGCTATTTTTATTAGCCTGTTTTTTCTTTATAGATATTAGCGAATTTTTAAGAGGTGTTTTTTTGGCAAATAAGAAAGGCGACAAGTTTGAGTGTGATGAATGCGGGTTAGTTGTTTTGGTTGAAGATCCTTGTGGTTGTGAGCCATGCGAGATTGTTTGTTGCGGTGAACCGATGAAACCAGTTTCTGAGAAAGAAGGCCAGAGCAAGCCTAAAGCAAGCAAGTAACCCTGCAGTTTCACTTTTTTTGTAAAACCCTTTTTTTGTGTTATTTTGCTTGCCGCATCAATTTTTGATAGATGTACAGGAAATAGGCGGCAGCAAATGCTGTTAATGCAATTTCAAATGAAAGAATTATAGTGTTTTGTTCCACTGCCATGAAGTAGCCGCGGGAAACGATGTCACTGAAGACTAGTATTTGCAGGAATATGGCGCCCCCTAAGCAGCTTAATCCGAAGCTGTGAAAAGCGAAGCGAAGTTTTCTGTTTAAACTGTCTGGAAGCATCATTAACAGAAAAAAACTAAACATGTTTATTAAGACTTATTAAACAATGCTTTTGAAAATGAATAATTATTACAAATAAATCAATTTATGAACAAAACTTTTAACGTCAAAACTGGCTAACACTTCTTACCAGACAACTCAGCAGCCTGCTTTTTATCCTTAGACTCTTCAACCATACGCTGAATGGTCTTCTTCTCCATATGCTGCTCAAAAACAGGCGCTTTCACCTTAGATGAAACCATCTCACTGTTCAAAGCGTCAGGAGGAACCAAACGACGTTCACCAACATTAATCGAAACCCGTTCGCCATCAACATAATCTACAAAATCCTCTAACGCTTCAATAAGCCAGTAGCCTTCACTTTCAGTTACAACCTTAACCCTGCTGGCACCTTTATAAAAATAGATTTTACCGCTCAAAAACAGTCACGACCTGCAAGAATATTTGACTGAAAGGAAAATATAAACTCACTTTTTTATTCAGAACGTCGCTGGGATAGTTGCAACGTATGCAATGGGTAACAAGGTTTATACTCGCACCTGTTTTAAATTGTTGAATAGACAGGCTGGTTAAAACAGGTAATCGAAATGACTGTTTCAAGAGTAGATATCAATCAGATTTATGAAAAATGCATGTCTGGAACCCCCAACCACATGATAACTGCTCGAACAGTTTACAATTATTGTGTTTCCCCGTTTATGGTGTACTGTGACCAGTTTGGTCCCGAAGAAGAGAAGGACCCACTAAACGAATACGACAAAATGTTGTTTGAACAAGGAAAAACGCACGAAAAGGAAGTGCTTGCATCGGCTTATCCTGGACTGAAACCAGTTGAATATGACAGTTTGGAAGAAGGCTTCAAGCTTTTGCTTGCAGAAATGCAAAAAGGTGCCTCAATACTGTGCGGGTTGCCCGGATTTTACAAGCCTGAAGGATTAAACGGCATCTTCGATGTATTAGAAAGGCGCACGGGTCAAAAATCCGTTTTCGGCAACTATTTCTATGTGGTAAAAGAAATCAAGCTTTCACGAAACATACAGAACACTCACGTTTTTCAAACAGCCTTTTACAATTACCTGCTGGGAAAAATCCAAGGTTACACACCCCAAACGTTTTACATAATAAACCGTGACAAACAAGAAACCGAACACACCTACAACGAAGCAGAACTAATCAAAAAAATCAGCGGTATACGCGAAATCTTGAACGGCAAAAAAGTTAACCCAACATATGGCGCTTGCTGTTGGCCTTGGGAAACCTTCAACAACGAAGAAGCAATAAAAACCCGCGACATATCGCTTGTAAGCGGCGTTGGTTCATCTTTTAAGCAAAAACTTGTAGAGAAGAACCTTTTTACTGTGGAAGACCTTGCCAAGGCGTCCTTAGACGATTTAACTTCAATCAAAGGTATAGGCGAAAAAACCGCCAACAAGTTTCTGCATAATTCACATGCTCTCGCATGGGGCAAACATGCTTGTCTGGGTGCCTGCGATTTTCCTCAAAGGGCTGTTGAAATTTTCTTAGACCTTGAAGGTACGGGTGAACAGGTTCAGGAAGAAGAACTTGTTGCAATCGATTACTTAATCGGCGTTATTGTGCGGTCAAATGGAAAAGCAGAATACATCCCGTTTGTTGCTCACACGTTGCAAGACGAAAAAGCGATGTTTCAAGAATTCCTAAACTGGGTTCTCATACAAAACAACTACATTATTTATCACTGGCACAATTACGAGAAAGTCCACATTCAACGGTTAATCGACCGCTATGACCTATCAAAAGAGGCACAACCAATACTTGCAAACATGCGTGACCTCTACAAAGATGCGACAGCCAATTTTGCGTTCCCAACATACGGAAACGGGCTAAAACAAGTTGCAGCCTACATCGGCTACAAATGGAAACACGCCGACGTAAACGCCATGGAATCAATAGCATTATACTTCCAATACATCCAAGACCCAACAAAAAACAAGGAAAAACTGGAAAAAGTCATCGATTACAACCAAGACGATTGCACCGCAACCATGCTGATAAAGGACTGGATGGAACGCGAATCAAAAAATAATATGCAATAACTATGCAACGGCTTCTTTTGTTCGCCTAATGGTGTTTGCTATTGCGAGGATGATTGAGGGCATTGTGAAGACGCTAAAAACCCGCGTGTATTTTGCAGATTCGGCTTTTTGGATGTTTTTTAAGTCTCCGCCGCCTTTCAGGTAGCCTTTGATGAATGCTTCAGTTAGGGCTTCCGCGGCACCATTATTTTGAAGCGGCTGCATGTAATGCCCTGAATAGTATAGGAACTCGGCGATGTCCCACGATTTATCGCCATCCTGAGTTGCCTGTTCAAAATCGAGCAGGTAAACAGTGTCGTCTTTGCCAATCATGACGTTTTCAGGTTTAGTATCGCCCAAGGTCATGCCATGAGAGTGAACTTTGGCAAACAATTCGCCTGCAGTCTCAATATAGGCAAGCTCTCTGCTTTCTGCCGGCGTTGGCTCTAAGGCTAACCGTTTTATTGAATGACTTAAATCTTCGCCTTCTATAAAATCCATGAAAACCAGCCGTTCCGGGTTGCTCACATACAAAATCTTGGGTACATTGAAGCCTCGTGTCCGCAGGAACTCGCTGGTTGCACATTCTTTAGCTAAGCGTGCTTTTCCTGAAACCGCAAATGCTCTAGCGCCAAAGGACCACAGCGTTAGGGGAAACCATTTGAAGCCTGACCATTCTTTGAAGCGTTTAACCAGTACTTTGCGTTCTGCACCGTTTACTTGGGCTGTTATGAGGTAAATATCGTTTAGTACTCCGCCGATTGGTTCAAAAGTTACACTTGTCGGTTTCTCGTTTACGAACATTTTTTGGGCAAACCCAGAAATGTTCACTTTATCCGCAAGCGAAACCAGCCCCTCTGAGGTGGGTACAAACACGTATTTTTGAGGGTCAATCGCGTAACAATTCGGGTTGATATCCGTTTGTAATAATCGTAAATTGATTTTTTGGGTCTTAATGAAAGCCTGCGTGTTTTGCCCAACAATATTTAGCAGTTGCGGGAAAACGCCAAAGAATGACGTGAACAGGGTGCGGGGCGCATTTTTTGTAAGGTTGGTGAGCCACACTCTTGGATTACGGCTCTGAACCGCCAATTCCTTGGAAACAGTGATGTATCCGTCTATGTGACTGATTTGTCCATCCGCTTCCAACTGCTTAAGGGCGTCATCGTAACTTTTGAGAGCTTTCTCTTCATCCTTAATGCTGCTTCCCTGCAGCATGTTTGACATTTCATACGCGAGCAAAGGAAAAACGCGGATGCGTTTAAGCAGTACATCGTAAAGGAAAAACTGTGGTTTAATCTGCATATGATAGACAAGTTCAGGGTAACCAATAGAGAGGTTTTCTAGGGATTCAAGAATCAACCGTTTTTTAAGTATTAATTCCTGAGAATAAAGGTAATGTTCACCCTGCAGGGTTGAGTAGGGAAAAATGAGTTTGCTTGCGATTGCTTCCCCCAGAAATCCGCGGTCGATGTCTCTTTCAAAAACCCATTGGTCAACAGCAAAAATAATCACGTTGCGACCATTAAGAAGCCTAAAATAGCTCAACAGTCTGGGCTGAAAATCTTTAACAACAACGACAACTTCAAGAACTGATTTGCCGTTTTCTGTTCGAGTTGGGTAATTGTCCATTAAACTTATGGCGGTGACCTGCGCGGAACCAGCGGTGTGGCATGCTAAGTCAATTATTTGTTGTTTTAGCTCATTTAATTCAGCCACGCCGAGGGTCAAACGGTCACCTGCTAAGTTTTAGAAGCTCTTTCCGTGCCTAAAATAAACGACAGAATATACTAATTAACCTGTCTAAGTTAGTGGGTCTTTTTGTGCGCGTTTTTTGTGGTTTGCTTTTCTTTTTTGTATTTTTGTTCTACAGTTTTTCTTTTTAGATTGTAAAAACTAAATCTTTTATTACACTATATTGTATCTTTATACACCATAAAGGTTCATATAAAGCCACATACTTAAACACATACGAACTAAAACACAACAAAGCATACCCAACAAAAACTGCTTTGTATAAAAAACCCCAACAAACCGCGAAATAAACCCAAGGTGAAAGAAATAACGTCAGAAAACTACAAAAAACAAATTGTACAACGTATGGTCAAAAACCTACTAGACATCCAACTGTTACGAATGGTAAAAGCCGAATCACTGTGGGGATACAAAATAAAAAAACAAGTAGAAGCCAACTTTAACATTAAACTCCGCCACGGAGCCCTTTACCCCGCCCTAAACTCGCTGGAACGTAAAGGTTTTCTTGAAAGCTACAAACAACAAAAAGATGGCAGGGCACGCAAAGTCTACAACATAACTGACCGCGGAAAAGAGTATCTGCAAACTTATTGTCTTGTTTTAAAAGAGCAGCTTGAAAGCACCACTTAGCCCTTCTATAGCTTTTCGTTTTTTGCGTTTTTCTGGTTTTAGGAGAAACTTTTTAGCGCATGCTTAAAAAGGTTCCGTAACTCAATGAAAAAGCTTTTATTCTGAATTATATGACTGAAAATTAGAGGAAAAACGAAATGACTTTAGAAACAAGCAAAATTTTAGGCGGCATCGGCGCTTTACTGATGTTTCTCGGAATACTGCCCTACATCGGCTACTTCGGCATTGTCGAAGTCGTCGGCGTTATCCTAGTTCTTGTTAGCCTTTACGGTTTAGCCAACTTTTACCGCGAAAAGGGCATCTTTAACAATGCAATCTTTGGTGTTTTAGCTGCAATAGTTGGAGCCATCATTTCAGGCGTAGTCATAGTGGTAACCGTTTTAGCTTCATTAACGGATTTCCTATACCAAGTTTTCCCTGATTGGAATGGCGACTGGGCAGCCATTCAAGGGTTAACACCAAACACTGCCAACATTGACCCCTCCGCGATAATACCCTTCATAACTGGAATGATTCTAGTTTTCGTTGTAGTCTGGGTCTTTGCAATAATCGCCGCGTTCTTCATAAGACGCTCACTAAAAGAACTCGCAGTGCGTTCAGGCACAGGATTATTCTCAACCGCAGGCTTACTGCTACTCATCGGCGCAGTGCTAATCATAATCTTCGGCTTAGGAATAATACTCGTCTGGATAGCTACACTAATACTTGCCATTGCATTCTTCACAATGAAGACACCCGAACCTGTTCCGCCACCAACCGTAGAATCAACACCTCCACCACCCCCAACGTCAGTCTAAAAAAATCCAAAACAAACCCTTTTTATTTTTTTTTCTTGACAGCATTCCTTTAAGTTTAAAAAATCCGCAATTTACCCTACCCCCTATAGGTTTCTGCATACTATTTCTAATAGGATCCAAATAGGCAGGTATGAAAAGTAAAGCAGCCACTGTTTTTATGGCTTAAATAGTTAAACCGCGTAAATCATCTTTTGATTTCAAATGAACAAAGAAGCAACATTTGTAATGCTTAAACCCTCCACAGTAACCAGAGGCTTAATCGGCAAAGTAATCGCCAGATTTGAAAACAAGGGCCTAAAAATTGTTGGGCTAAAAATGCATGCAATCACCCAAACCGAAGCAGAGCAACTATACAGCGTTCACAAAGGCAAACCATTCTACCCCGTTCTAGTTGAATACATAACCTCCGCCCCCGTCGTTGCAATGGTAATCGAAGGCTTGGACGCCGTAAAAGTAGTCCGCAGCATGATTGGCGCAACAAACCCCAAAGAAGCAGCAGCGGGCACAATAAGAGGCGACTTAGCGATGGACACGACAAAAAACGTAATCCACGCCTCCGACTCAACAGAAAACGCGCAGATAGAAATGAAAATCTTCTTCAAACCCGAAAAACTAACAAACTATAAACGCGCCGACGAAGACTGGCTTTAACCCCTGCATTAAGAAAGGGGTTGACAAGTTAGCCCTGCAATACAAGCACGATTTAGCTACCGAAAGCTCTAAAAGTCAAAATCAGGATTCATTGTGAGCTAACATGGGCCGGTAGATCAGTCTGGCATGATCGCCTCGTTCGCAACGAGGAAGCCGCGGGTTCAAATCCCGCTCGGTCCACTCAACACTATTTCCAATGCTTAAAAAATCACCGTTATTTCCTACATTAAAACCTTGCAAACGGTTTATTGCCAATTTTAAGGCATTTTCACCTATCTTTGATGCGTTTAACCCCATTTCATAAGCTAAATTCGCTAATTCTGGGTTTATCTCTATTGTTGAACTTACTTGAGTTATCATTTCACTGACCTCCGCGTTTCATACGTGTGTCCGGTCGCGCCTTTATAGGGATAACGGAAAAAGTGCCATTAGACGCAAATTTTATTTAATAAAAGCAAGAAAGGGGTTAATTGTCAAAAGGAAGGACTAAAAATGGTGGAAATATGAGAACAAGACAAGAAATTAATGCAGAACTTCAAAAATTTGGTTTCACAAGAGGCGAACGCATACAAGC
>JAWRIR010000054.1:0-9638 GCA_040268405.1 Thermoproteota archaeon
TGTTGAGCACCTTGACGAGTTTGAGGCTGCAGCTTTTAAGTGTCTCCAAAAAGCAGCTGCACTGCCAAAGAAGCCATTCAAAGTTGGCTCCTCCACAGTTTACCCCAAAGACTTCACACTTAAAGAAGGCATGGGAACAGGCGGCATCACAGCAATAATCGTCCAAGTTGAAGAACAGAAAACAGCTTACATAGTCATCGACGGAAACAACATGATTTCTGGGTTGCGCGAACAAATCCTTCCAGCCATCAATGCCGCAGGGTTTGAAGCAAGCGAAGTTTTTACAACCGACACCCACGCTGTGAGCGCCCTCGTCACGGGCAGTCGTGGTTACCATCCAGTGGGCGAAGTCATGGACCAAGACAAACTTATCCGTTACATTACAGACGTTGCAAAAGCTGCCGCGGAAAACTTGGAACCCGCCAAAGCTGGTTGCAAACATTTAGTGGTTCCACAGGTTCGTGTTATTGGCGGTCAACGTATCAGTTCTCTTTCGTTGCTTGTAGACAAAGCCCTTGTTAAAGCAAAACACATAGTTGCCCCAATTTTCCTTGTTGAGGGTTTACTGCTGATTTTGCTTTTAACCCTCTTCTAATCTTATAAGAGAAAAATAAAAAGCGACCAAACTGGGAAAGCAAAAGATTACTTGTCTGCTGCCTTGTTTTTCTTGGGTGCGGTTCTTTTGGGTTTTCTTTTGAGTTCAGTTCCACAGACTTGACATTCGCTAAGGGAACTGTTAATTGGGTATTCACGGTGGCAGGCGGGGCAGTAACGTATCCATTCTAGAAGGCGTTTGATGCCAGACGTTGCAAGAGCATAAAAAGCGATGCCTTGCTGTTTGGCAACGTTTTGGATTGAGTAATCGTCTGTTACGATTTCTGGGTTTTCACCTTGCGCTTTTAGTTCTAAAGCTAACGCGAGAAGTTGCATGTCGGTTTCTGAAAGAAGATACGAGTCGCCTAACTTGCTTGCAGAGTCCTTTACTTTGGTTGAGAACTCTTCTTGAGGTACTTTGATTTTTACTCTACCGCTTTCAACTGCAATGTTAAAACGTACCCAATTCATCGAGTTAGTTTTTATTTCTTCGCGGACTTTTGGGACAGTAACTTGGTTTTCTCCAAGAGAGAACGGGTCAAATCCTGCTATAAACGCAGAAGTGTCTAAAACAACAATTTTTTTCTGAGGGTTGTTAGGTGCCTGTATTTTTTATCATCTCGATCCTTGGAATAGTAATCTGCAGCTTAATCGGTCATAGAAGTCGTTTTCAAACCTAATAAAGCTTGAAACATTCTTTGATTTTGTAACTTTGACTGTGAGTTCCTTTTCGCTTTCCATGTGATGATAGTTTCCGTCAATCATGACAAGCATCTGCTTTGGTCTAATCACGTTTAACGTTATTTCGGCGTCAGCTGGAAAAACAAGCGACCTAAACACGGTCAACGCGCATATGGGTGTAACCAATATTGCATCCATGGCTTTATCAAGCACTGGACCACCCGCAGAAAGCGAGTAACCCGTAGAACCCGTTTGAGTTGCCACAATCAAGCCATCCGCTTGACATTTCAGGATTGATTTTCCATCTTTACAAATTTCTGTGTAAAGAATTTTTGAAGGTTCACCCGCCGAAATCACAACGTCATTTAACGCGTCTGGCAGGGTTACGTTGCCGATTTTAGCGGAAAGTTTGCTGCATTTTTCTATTCTAAAATCGCCTTTTAGGATTCTGTCGACTGCTTTGCAGGCGTCGTCAGGTTCAACCTCTGTCAAGAATCCTCTGACACCCATGTTTATGCCTAAGATGGGTGGTTCTGGTTTTGGACTGTTTAAGCATGTGCGAAGGATTGTACCGTCGCCGCCAATAGTGATTATAAAGTCGGTTTTCATTTGGTTAAGCGTAACCGCTTCAGCTTTTGCTTTTATCTTGTCAGCTAAGCTGTCTTCAATGAAAACTTGGACGCCCTTGCTGTTAAGGCGCTCTGCTAGCGTTTCTGCAAGCTGTAAAGCCGTTTCTTTATCGTAACGAGCGACGATTCCTGCGCTTTTGAACACTTTGTCACCGTTCAGGGTTAATACCGTCACCTTAATCTATATATGGGTGTTGTTCAACTTTTTGCATTAATAGAAAAGAAATTGTGGTGAGAGAATGAGCAGACCAGTTGATGTAGGAGAATTACGTGTCGGCGGCTATATGATGATCGATGGAGAACCCTGTCGCATTGTTGACATAGCAAAATCTAAGCCTGGAAAGCACGGTGCAGCTAAAGCAAGAATTGTTGCTATAGGCATTTTTGATAACCAAAAAAGGCAGTATGTTAAACCAGTTGATGCAACTGCTGAAATTCCAATTATTGACAAACGTGCAGGCCAAGTTTTCTCAGTAAACCCTAGCGGTGTACAAATCATGGATTTGGAAACATACGAGTATATCGATGCTCCGTTTCCAGATGAAGAAGACTTGAAAGCAAAATTAGTTGCTGGCGCAGAAATCGAATACTCTAAAATTTTGGGCAAAATCAAAATTAACAGAGTCAAGTAATTCTGCCCTAACCAAACTATTTTCCAACCTATCTTTAGCCTGATTTTTTGTTTTAATAGTCTTACTTGTAGTTGTCACGGTTTTTTCGGTATAGGTTTATTTGTAGGCTTACAGCCTTTTGTGGGTTGAAGCCAATGATGCATGAAGAGCCGTCTGAATTGTGAAGAATATTTTATTGGGGAACTGAGGCTTCAAACTTGCGGCAGCTATTTCCTCAAAATTTTTATACTTAGACACTTAATCCCCCTTTTAGGGACAGGAAATGCTAAGTAATTCAGCCAAGTTAGCAGTTATCGCAACATTAGCCGCAGCTATAATTGCCTCTGTATATGTGGCAAATTTGGCGTTAACTTCTCCAGTTGACCCTAATTTGTCAACGCCACAACCAAGCAGTAGTCCAAGTACAACTGTTTCATCAACCCCTTCACCTTCGCCAACTCAAAACAATTCTGCAATCTACACATTCACAGTAACACCAACAATAACAAGTTACGAATCCTACTGGAATGACTCTGGCAAATTATATGAAACAACATTTCACGTCAACGCACAAATAACTTGGGACAAAAACCAAGCACCCTACGTGAGATACTATGAAATAACTCCCCATTTCAACGGGAATACTAAGCCAACCCAAAACCTGTGGGGTGGCACAGCAGAATTTAGAGAATGGGGTCTTAAATCTTGGGCTTCTTTAGAAAAATCTAGCTGGGTTGAAAACGAAATTTACTTTTTAGGGTCAGGAGCCATAAATTACCCCGACCCTAGCCACTACGCGGGAATATATGATAATAACCTTGACTGGAGCAAAGATGGATTACATGGGGTAGTTATTGGGAGTATGACTACAACTTATGAATGGGTTTTTGATGATGCGGGAGCTACTGAAGCAGACTTGGCAAAAACTGAGCAAGCGATGCTTGAATTTGCAGAAAGCTATTTTGAAGGTTGGGCATTCTCTGTTAAACCTGTGAGCTAACTTTCGTTAATTCGCAAAAGTCAAAAAACTCTTTTTTTCCTCTTTTTCCTGTGTTGTGTAGGTTTTTATGCTGTAATATTTATTTAAAGGCGAATGTGAATGATTAACGCAGAAGTGAAGTAAGGATGGCACTTGACCGTTTAGGTTCATCACTAACTAACGCTATAAAAAAGCTGTTTAAAGCAGGCGTAGTCGACGAGGCAGCAGTAAAAGAACTAGTACGCGATATCCAACGCGCGTTGCTTCAGTCAGACGTTAACGTACAGTTAGTGCTGGAAATATCCAAACGCATCGAAGACCGTGCATTAAAAGAAAATGTGCCACCAGGAATCTCACGACGTGAACACGTCATAAAAGTCGTGTACGAAGAATTAACAAGATTTGTCGGCGACAAGCCAGTCCCACTCAAGGTTGAGCCGGGCAAACGGAAAATTATCATGCTTGTTGGCATCCAAGGTTCAGGCAAAACCACCCACGCAGCCAAGCTAGCCCGTTACTACCAGAAACGTGGCTTCAAACCAGGCTTAATTGCTGCCGACACTTTCCGTCCTGGCGCTGTCGCTCAACTTATGCAGTTGGGTAACAGAATAAACATTCAAGTCTTCGGCGACGTAAAAGCCAAAGACCCCGTCAAAGTCGTCCGGGAAGGTCTCAAAACTTACACTGACAAAGATTTAATCATCGTTGACACTGCAGGTCGCCACAAGGAAGAAAAAGACTTAATCAAAGAAATGAAAGACCTTGAAAAGAATATTCACCCAGACGACGTCATAATGGTTATAGACGGAACCATCGGTCAACAAGCGCTTATTCAAGCAAAAACTTTCCATGAAGCAACACCCATCGGCGCCATCATAGTTACCAAACTTGACGGTTCCTCACGTGGAGGCGGCGCTCTTTCCGCAGTAGCAGCAACCGGTGCCCCAATCGTATTCATCGGAACAGGCGAAAAAATCGAAGACATCGAATCCTTCGTGCCATCCCGCTTTGTCGGACGTCTGCTGGGTATGGGTGACTTGGAGACCTTGCTGGAAAAAGTACATGACGCCGAAGTAAAGGTTCCACAAAAGAAAGCCAAAGAAATCCTCAGCGGCAAATTCACCTTAACTGACATGTATGAACAGTTTAGCGCCGTCAAAAACATGGGACCATTCGGTAAAGTCCTAAAAATGCTTCCCGGCATGTCCTACGATGTACCAGACGACATGTTAAACCAGGCAGAAGGTCGCCTTGACAAATGGCGCGTAATCATTCAGTCAATGACTCCCGACGAAAAAGAAAATCCCAAACTGCTTAACTCTTCACGTGCAAGACGCATCGCCCGAGGCTCTGGAACAACTGAAAAAGACGTTAAAGAGCTCATTAAACAATATTTCATGATGCGTAAAATGTTAAAGATGTTTAAGCGTAAAAAGAAGCTGCCCTTCGGTCTTGGCGGAAAAGGCGGTATGGGAATGGGCGGTATTCCACCAAACTTCAAGTAGGCACATAACTTATGGATGTACAGCAAAAAGCGTTTGAACTTCTTAGCAAATATCCCCTATGCGACCATTGTCTTGGTAGGCAATTTGCAGCTTTAGGTTACAGCATGGAAAACAACATTCGAGGCTCCTCGTTAAAGGTGGCTTTAACCATGCAAGCCAACGATTTGGCAAAAGAAAACCCTGACGAAGGCGTCGCTAAGCTACAGATTTTAGCTTCTAACGGTTTCAGCAAAACAGCGCAGGAAACCCTAAAACATCTAAAACAGGAACCAAACCCGCAGCCTGAGAAATGCTTCCTTTGTGAAGGTAAATTTAGTCAAATAGAAGAAATGCTCCAAAAAGCCCTCTCCACTCTTGAAGGTTACGAATTTACAACTTTCCTTGTAGGCATAGAGTTGCCCGCTAAAATTGAGGAACGCGAAGACGAATTCAAAGCAGCCTTCAACATTGGCACTGCTGAAAGCATGAAACACGAATTTGGTAGACTCTTCGGCAAAGGTTTAGCCACCCGTACGTGCAAAGAACCTGAATACTTGATTCCTGACATCACCGTAGTGCTTAACCCGTTCCAAGAAAAGATTCGTCTTCAAGTTAACCCATTGTTTGTCGGTGGCAGATACCGCAAACTCGTCCGCACAATTCCACAGTCAAAATGGTTCTGTTCCAGTTGCCGCGGCAAAGGCTGCGAAAAATGCGGCGGAACAGGCAAACTTTACCCTGAATCAGTCGAGGAACTTGCATCCCAACCAATCCTTGAAGCTGCGCAGGGCGTGGACTCGTTTTTCCATGCTTCCGGGCGTGAAGACATTGATGCTCGCATGCTTGGGACTGGAAGACCGTTTATTGTTGAAATTTCTAAACCTAGAAAACGTTTCATAGATCTGAAAGCTGCGGAAGTCGCAATTAACGCTGGCGCCGTGGATAAAGTTCAGGTTTCAGAGCTTCATTTCACAACTAAGGATAAAGTGCGTAGGCTCAAGAAGGGTGAACGCGCAGTCAAAGAGTACCGGTTGCTTGCTGAATTTGAAAACGAAGTTACTGATGAGGCTTTGCGCTTAATTGAAGAAAAACTCACGGGAATTACGGTTAAACAGCAAACGCCTTTGCGTGTTTTGCATCGAAGGGCCGATCTTATTCGAGAAAGGTACATATATAAGGTTAAAGTTAAGAAGGTGTCGCTTAAGACGGCTCTGATGGAAATTCGTTGCCAAGGCGGCCTTTACGTAAAAGAGTTGGTCTCTGGAGATGAAGGTCGAACAATTCCAAGCGTCACAGGTTTGCTTGGATTCAGGGCGAAAACGCTTAAGCTTGACGTGCTTAACGTCATAATGGACGATAACGAAAAGGTGAAAATAGAATGAGAGGTTCAAAAGGATACTACTCTGGAACTCGCAGTTTGCTACGCAAACCACTACGCGAACGCGGAAAACCACAAATCAGCAAACTACTCCACGAGTACGAGCTAGGCTCAGAAGTAATCATAAAAATGAATTCCAGTGTACAGAAAAGCATGCCTCACAAACGTTTCCACGGCAAAATCGGAGTAATCCAGGAAAAGCGTGGACGAGGGTACGTTGTCAACGTTCCACAAGGCGAGGCAATCAAAACCATTATTGTACGCTGTGAACACTTAGAGCCATATACTGGGAACTGAGTTAACATGGCACAGAGAGAACTAAGCGAAACCCGGCTTACTTTGCCGCAAGTCAAAAAGGTTTTGGAATCCCTCGGCGAGGAAAACCTCGACCAATTCCAACGCCGCACACTCGACTACGTTAGCAAATTCACCAAAGTTGAACCAGCAAAAGCTGAAGAACTAGTGGCGATGCTTGTTAAAGAGTACGAGCTTGACGAGGTTGAAGCTGTTCAAATCATAAACTGCATGCCTGAAACTGTTGATGAATTACGTGTATTTCTTGCTGGCGGACGCAAAATTATAGAAACCCAAAAGCTTGAAAAAATCGTTTCAATTCTAAATGAAAGCAGAACCCTCAAGTAGTTCAAGCGAGTAAGTATTTTTAAGCATTGAATGTAATTACAGATGAGGGTCTAGTGACTATTATGGAGAAGCGATACGAGGAGTACGCTTACGTGTTAGACTATCTGCCACACGGTAAGCCTGGTTTTCGTCCAACCGGCAGAGCTGGTTATAGAGCGGGCGCTCTGATTCAATGCGTAGGCGAAGAATTCTTCACCGTACTTGAAGCCTTAGTTAAAGAAGGCTTAATGCTGAAACCAGGCGACCGAGTTTACGTTGGAAAAGACTCACGTGAAGAAGTAACATACATTATAGGCAGAATAGGCTATGAAGAATTAACCGCTTCAGCCAAAGCAGAATTGCCCAGTGTCATCAACAAAGTAGTTGCTAACCGTGAACAATGGTTCGTCAACTTTTTTAACACAGCGCGGGCAATCACGCCTCGTATGCATGCTCTTGAACTGGTTCCGGGAATCGGCAAAAAATACATGTGGCAAGTAATCAACGAACGCACACGCAAACCATTCGAAAGCTTTGACGATTTGCAGAAACGTACTGAACTGCCAAGCCCTGCCAAACTCATAACTAAACGGGTTATGGAGGAGCTTGAAGGCGACAGCAAATACCGCCTATTCACTCGGGCACAGTAACCACGATGAGCATTGAACAAACACGGCAGTTGCTGCAGAAATTCGAGATTACGCCAAACAAGCTTCTTGGGCAAAACTTTATGGTTGAGCCCACTTTTTACCCTAAACTGGCAGAATATGCTGAACTCGCCAAGTCTGACGTGGTGTTGGATGCAGGTGCTGGTTTTGGTTTTTTGGCACGTTTTCTCTCGGACAAATGCAGCGGCGTTTTGGCGGTTGAAAAGGACCCGCAAATCGCTCAGGTGTTAAGTCAACAAACAACTGGCTATGCTAATGTTAACGTTGTTGAGGGTGACATGCTAAAAGCAGATTTGCCCAAATTCAATAAGGCAATCGCTGCTCCACCGTACTATTTATCCTCAAAACTTGTCCTGTACTTGTTAGAGCACCATGTTGACTGTGCCGTGCTGATTGTTCAAAAAGAGTTTGCTGACCGCCTCGCTGCCAAAGTTGGCACTGAAGACTACAGTTGGCTCACAGTTACGGTTTATCAAAAAGCCCAAGTTGAACTTTTAGATATTGTGCAGAAAGACAATTTTTATCCTCAACCAGAAGTCGATTCAGTCATTCTACGCATAAAACCTTGGAACAAGCCGCCTTTCTCTGTCAAGGACGAAGTGTTTTTTGCGAAAATGGTCAAATGGCTATTCACTGAACGCAACAAAAAACTATCCAACGCACTTGAACCCTTCATCAAAACAACCCTGAAAATGGGTAAACAGGATTTCCAAAAAATCATCCAACAATCGCCTTACCGTGAAATGCGCCCCCGAGAATTAACCCCTGAAAACTTTGGAGCCCTCGCCAATGTATTTGCCAATTAAACGCGTCTGGTTCCAAAACCTCAAATTTGACATAACCGAAGAAGTCTTTGAACCATCAGAGGATTCTTTTTTGTTTGCAGAAAACCTTGACGTCCACGTTGGCGATGAGGTGCTGGATTTGGGCACAGGCAGCGGAATCCTTGGCGTGCTGGCGGCTCAAAAGGCAAAAAGCGTGCTAGCCGTTGACATTAACCCGTACGCGATAAGGTGTGCCAAACAAAACGCTGCCCTAAATCATGTAGAGGGCATGATGAGTTTTCTGCGGGGCGACTTGTTCTCTGCCTTAAACACTGATGCCCTCTTTGACGTGATATTGTTTAATGCGCCGTATTTGCCTTCGGAGCCTTTTGAGGTTGAAACTTGGCTTGGTCGTGCATGGGCTGGCGGCGCTACGGGTCGTGAAGTTGTTGACCGATTTATTCCCCAAGCAACTGCTCACCTGAAACCGTCGGGAAGAATTCTTCTTCTCCAATCCAGCTTGACAGGCTTAGAGTTGACAATTCAAAAATTCCAAAAAGCGGGTTTAGAGGCGTCTGTTAAGGCTGAAAGTAAACTGCCATTCTTTGAAACAATCTATTTAATCGAAGCAAAAACAGTGCATTAAACAAGTGTTAAAAGTGAGTGGTTGGTAGTTACTTAATAGTGGTTTTTATGACGTTGTGGTTTTATGTTAAAACTCAAGATGACCCTAAAGCTGTAGGCGAAATCGTTTGCGCTTTTAATTTTACACAAGGCGAACACCCCGAAGATAAGTACTCTTGGATTATTGAGGCAGGCCGTGATGAACCGGGTTATTGGGAAATCAAAGCCAAGTACGCACCCCTGAAAGACCTAACAGTTGTTGGGATTGTTTACCGCATTGGTGATACCGTGGTTTTCGCTGAGATTGATGATGGTTTGGCGCCGAACTTTATCGACCCCTTGATTACCAATTATGGGTTTGATAATATTAAGTGGATAGCAACAGTACCTCCACGTTAAACCGCTTTCTTTTTTTTTAAAAATTTTTACCAACCTATTTGGATCCTAATAGAAACTATATGCAGAAACCTATAGGGGGTAGGTGCTATTGGCTTTTTTTCAAGCCATTAGTATGTTAAAAAATGGTGGTTATTGGTTTTTGTATTGCTCAAACTCGTTATTCATAATCGTGAGTTCGATGCCAGCCTGTTTGAAATATTCAATCG
>JAWRIR010000055.1:0-3874 GCA_040268405.1 Thermoproteota archaeon
GACCATTAGTAACGGTTAAGGCACCTCTAAAAGCCTAACTCTTTCTTTTTTGAAGTAACTGTTTTCTGATCAGTTTTTAGATTACGAAAGTCTATTAACCAAACGCTTTGTTATTTCAGTGGAGATTTGCTGCCAAGTGAAACCGCTAAAAATCTTAGTAGTCATATTAACTGTTTCTTTAATTGCTTCAATAGGATTAAACGCCTATTTTGTAACTCAAACATCCACTTTTAACAACTCAAGCACGGCTGAAACACAGCTTGAGATGACCCAAATATTATCTCAAGCTCAAGTGGGCATAGATACGGAGCTTAAACAAATTGGCGACAGCCTAATTTACGCTTCCCAGCAACTCTCAACCACTGGCATCTCGGGTGACCAAGCACGCGCCATAGTTCACGATTTAGCTTTAAACAGTTCATTCATTATCGACGCTGCAACACAAGACACCAAAAATACCATGATAATTGTTGAACCCAGCCAATACCAAAGTTCCGAAGGCAAAAATATTGGCGAACAAAAATGGCTCTACACAAACCCACAGGGGCAATTAACACCCATGATGACTCCTGCCATGGCACTCGTGGAAGGAATGCAAGGTGTAGCATTAGGACTCCCTGTATTTGACTCTAACAGCGAAATCATCGGACGCGTAAGCGTAATCTTCTACCCAGACGAAATAATCAACGCTAAACTTGTACCCTTGCTAAACGGCAAAGAATATTCTGCTTTAGTGATGCAGACTGACGGGTTATCCCTCTATGACACTGACCCCGAACAACAGGGAAAGAACCTTTTCACTGACCCATTATACGCAAGCTACACTGAACTGTTAGCTATCGGGCACCGTGTGGCTGCTGAAAGCTCTGGACATGGAACTTACTCCTTCACTTTGGACGCTCAAAGCGGCGAGGTTGTACAGAAAGAATGCTTCTGGACAACAATCAACGCTTACGGTCAACAATGGCGACTAAACCTAATACGGCAATTAAACTAATAAAAAATAAGTTGTGTGGCAGTTCCTCTGCCTTATTTTTCTTTTAGGTTATGCTGCTTTTCTTAACAAACAATACTGCGCCTAATGCTGCAAGAATTGTGCCCCCGGCGTAAAGCAAGAGTTGAATCAGGTTAAGCGTTGTAATCGGCAAGTAACTTGCAACAATGTTTGTTGACATGTAGCTGCTCAGCGGCGTGAAAGTTAGGACTAACCCGATTATTATCATGATTACGCCTGGTGCAAGCATCGATGTTCCTAAGAGTCGTTTAGGTACGGGTTTTATTCCTGCTTCTTTAATTTCCGGCGGAACAATGGATGGGAACGCTTTGCTGACGACAGCCAGCAGAGGCGGTGTAATGAGAAGCACAAACGGCAGCATAGTTACAAACCAAAATATCGTAAGCCCCGCTGAAAGCACAATTAACGCGTCATTGGATGCTTGAATGAACGTTGCAGTTTGAGCGTAAAGAAACTTGTACATGTACACGTACAAAACTGCCACTATGGAGTTGGCGATTAGCAGCGAAATGTTTGTCAACGTTATGAATCTGGACCAAGTGAACTTTTTCCTAAGAAAATAGCCCATTACGAAGAACCCGATAAAGTTGCCTGGAACAGCTGACAGCAGGCTTCCTGGGTAAATTCCGCCATGCTTGATTGAATCTGCAATTAGGGTTCCTAAAGCGGCGCCTAAGCCTCCTGCCCATGGACCAAAAACTGTGGCAAAAAAGCTTGGAATAACCACGGCTGGACGGAATTGTCCCATGCCCCATGGTGAAGGAATGTACGCGGTTGTTAAGGAGCCTACTGCGTAGAGTGCAGCGTTTAATGCAGTTGCAACAATGATTAATGTGTAGGGTTGACGCCAAGGTTTTGAGTTCATGCGTTTCACTATGTTTTGTTGTTGCCCCTGCAAGCGCTTCTATATTAAATAAGAATTGTCTATAGATTGTTTATACAAATCTAAATAGTTACAATAGTATAAACGCGAGTCAGAGCCATTTTTCGCCAGTGTATTTGGCTCCTATTAGGATCCTATTAGTGGTTCTATGTTGAAACCTATAGGGGGTAGGTAGAAACTGGAGGGATAGGCCCTACCTGACGCTTTTCCAACCTTAAAATTGCAAATCTCTAAGGGGGGGTAGGTGCTATTGGCTAAAAACCAACACATTAACATGTAGAAAATAAGTGGTTTGAATACGAACAATTTGAGAAAAGAGGATTTAGGCCACTTTTAGTTTCTTAGTTTCTTTTGGCGCCTTCTTTGGTAACACAATTTCGAGTATGCCGTTGTTTAAGTTGGCTGTGGATTCGTCAGAGATGACGGTTTCGGGGAGTTGTATTCTGCGGTAGTATGTTTGTGCAGCTCTTTCGTGTCTCACATAATTCTTCTGTTTCTCTTCTGTCGCTTGGGCTTGTTTAGCTTGCACCACCACTGCGTCTTCGGTAACTTCAACGTCTACATTTTCCTTGTCAAAACCCGGCAAGTCCACTGTAAGCCGAAAATCTTTTCCACGATCTTCCACGTCCACTGACGGCATCATGGTTTTGAATGGACGCATAAATCTTTCATAATGCGCTCGTGGCGGTTGCCCCCAGAAGCCTTCAAACTCACGCTGGAACCTGTCCATCATCCGGTTAAAGTCACGTTGCAAATCCTTAGAAAAATACGGAATTAACTCTTCTTCTGGTTCTTCTGGCGCTTTTTTGATTTCGCCAGCTTTTTTCTCTTTTCCGCCATAATAGTAATACATTTTCTTTTTATCTTCAGACAAAAAAAGTTCACCACATTATTTGGCGGTAAAACCTTTGTAAAAAACGTATGTTGGCGGTATAGTGTTGCAACATTCAACGCGGATTATGGGAGCGTGTAGCCGCCGTCACTTATGATGCATTGCCCCGTGATAAAGTTGGATTCGTCTCGGCATAGAAAAACCACCAAGTTTGCGATGTCTGCAGGTTTTCCCATGCGACCAACAGGAATCATCTTAACCACCTGCGTATACATAGCCTCGTCAGCCTGTCCTTCAGAAACATCAACTGGACCAGGCGCAATAGCATTCACGTTAACGCCTTGACTTGCAACCTCCATTGCCAAAGCCTTGGTGAAACCCATGATTCCAGCTTTGCTTGCCGAATAATGCACCAAAAACGGAAAAGCAACTGAAACACCAGAAATCGAAGCAATATTTACGATTTTGCCGTATTTCTGGGCAACCATGCCGGGCAGAAAAGTTTTTGAGCAGTTAAAAACGCCGTCAAGGTTAACGTGTAGCACTTTGCTCCAGTCGGTTTGGGTCATTTCCATGAAAGGTTTCTGTGGATAAATCCCAGCGTTATTGACTAGAATGTCGACTTTTTTGAATTTCGCCAAAATCTTGTTTTTAACGTCTTGGGCTTGTTCAAAATTGGAAACATCCAAGTTCACGGGCAAAGCTTCAACTTTTAAGGCTTCTATTTGTTTGGCTACTTCCAAAATTTGGTCAGTAATATCCGCGACCACCACGTTTGCGCCTGCCCGTGCAAGAGCTAAAGCGATTTCTTTACCGATGCCGCGTCCCGCACCAGTGACAACGGCAATTTTACCTTTTAAATCAACCACTTTTTGCACTCTCAGCTTACTTGCCAAATACGTAAGCTGTTTAACTGTATAACTTCATGTGACTGCTTGACAGCTACAACAACTAAAATTTGTTCTGCTGTCCAATCGTGCTAACGGCTTTTTGAGCCCATTCTGCATCATGCCACAACGCTCTGCCAACCGCAACCAAATCCACCTTGCCTTCCCGCACCAAACTATCAGCATATTCCGGTTCAGTAATGTTGCCTACACCGATTACTGGAACTTTTACTGCCTGCTTAACTGCTTCTGCTTGA
>JAWRIR010000056.1:0-8848 GCA_040268405.1 Thermoproteota archaeon
GCTGCCGCCGTTATCGGTGCTTTTCCATACGCCAAAGTTTTTGTCTCCAGCCCAAAGCACGCCTTTAGAGTCAACGTCGTTGGCTGTGAAGCTGCAGTTGGATAAAGGGATTACTTGAAGTTCTGCTGACGCTAAAGGCATACCGCAAAACAGCACACTTGAAGTTAAAACTATAAGGGTAAAAGTTAAGCACCAAAAAAACGGTTTATTTGGCGATGCCTTACAGAATTTTTTATCCATAAAGGTTAATCCTTTGGGTTTTTAGTTGACTAAAGAAGTAGCGTTTTGATGGTGAATTCTACCTTTGGCTGCATCTAGTTGGGGCAGAAGAATGTAAGCTACTACTAGTATGATACAGTTTTTCTATAAAAGGATTTTATGAACAAAAAGAGGGTTATTGGTTGTTTATCTTTGTTGTCCAGTCGGTGAACTGCTTTTCGGTTAAGCCTGTGCCTGAGCCTGCGTCAAGTCTGCTTTTGATTTCGCCATTCTCGAACAGTATTAGGGTTGGTACTGCGTCTACGTCGTATTCATCCCACAGGGGGCTGTCGTAATCATCCATGTTAACACGCAGGACAAGGTCAACTTTGCAGTTGGAGACGTTAGTGTTGAATGCTTTTGCGAATCTTTGACAGAAGGGGCACCATGAAGAAGAAAACAGGGCTAAAACACGCTTATTCTGGTTGAGCTGCTTAGTTAAGTCTGTTTTATTGTTTACTTCTAACATAATCCGTCCAGATTACACGGTGAAAAAGACTTTTTATAGTTGTCGCTTTAACCAAAAACAAACGGTGAATAAAACAAAAAAAGAAAGGGTTAATGGGTTTTATGGTCTTCTTCGGATGAGAAGCAAACCCACAAGGACTATTGTGATGATAATTGCTATTGTTGAACCTACGAAGTATAGTTGCATGTCTGCCATTGTTACTCCAGTTGTTGTGGTAGTTGGAGCATTCTCAGGTGCCTCTTCAACGCCTATAGTTGTCTCGCCATAAGATGAGTAGTAACCTTTTGAACCCATGAAAGTAGCAGTAACGGTGTATTCACCTGGAATATTAGGAACCCACAGTTTCTTGAAAACGCCACTCATGTCACTGGTAACATCGCCAATGTGAACTGCGTTGCCGTTAGGGTCTATCGCGTCTAAACTAACTGGAACTCCGGTAACGTTTGCTGGAATTTCAAACTGCAAGTAGAGGTGTTTCATCCATTCGCTCATGCATTCATCGCTTACCGCTGGGGTGCCTTTTGCGCCTACTGACTGGTCAGTAACTGTTCCTTCAATCATTACGCCTTCACCGTTTGTGAAAACCTTGGGTGAAGCTGAAATTGTTGTGGCAGTTTGTCCTTTTCCTATTGCGTAGATTTGGTTGTCATAAGTGTTGAACATTGCAATGATGCTGTCACCGATGATTGGTTGCCCACCCCAGTTGGTTGAGCGAACGGGAAGTTCCCAATATTTTTCTCCTGTTTCAGTATCCAAGCAAAGGAACGGTGCTCCTCTGGGTAGTGCGTTTCCAGCTGAGTGTTCATAGTGGGTTAGGTAGATTTTTCCGTCTGTTATGAAAGCAACAAATATTGGCCAATTTGTGCTCCACAATATTTCGTTGTATGGGTCTTCTACTTTGTACTGCCAAAGTTCCTCTCCAGTTTTAACATCGTAACAGTAAACGATTCCACCATAGCCTGCCGAGTAAAGTTTGCCATCGGCAATAGCGCCAGAAATGCCATAAATTTGCAGTAGCGTTTGTGGTTCTGTTGGTCCCCAAATTTGCTTGCCCGTAGCTATGTCAAAGCCCCATAATTGCCGTGTTTCTTGTGCCACTAAAGTGAAAACGCCGTCTTCTAAACTGGCTTCACCAACGCTTATGTCCAGGTCTCCTTTTGGTGGTTGCCATGTTGTATTGTAAAGTACTGTTCCTTCTTCTCCTGGCTTAAGGCTTATGGACCATAAAGCGATTGGTTTGTCGCCCATGTTTATGCCGTTAGCGGTTGAACCTATAACGCAGTCATCAAGTATTGCGCCTACGCTTCCAGGTAGTTGAGGTATTGTCTTGTTCCATTGGTAACCGTTTGATCCGTTGAACACTTTTTGAGTGTTGGCTGCTGAGCCCCAGCTTCCTTCAGACATGCCTGATGCACTGTACATGACAACTCTAGTAGAGTTCCATAATGCTACCCATCCGGCTTGCAGATTAACTTCATAGATTAGGATTTCTCCGCGAGGTCCTGTTAATTGTATTGGCGAAGCGAACATTGAACCTGATGGTGGGTTAGATATGCTGTATTGCCATTCTCCAGTGAATGGGTCATAAGCGTTCCAAGTGGTTACAGACTGGAAGGTCGTCATGTCAAAACTTGACTTGGTTTCCCAAATATATGAAAAGACGCCTGCCATGTTGAAGGATTCCCAATAGAAGGTTTGACCAAAAGCAAGTCTAGTATTGTTTTTGAACCAGAGTTCTTCCCCAGTGCGCAAGTCAATTGCCACAATTCCTTGTTGTGACCAGCCTCCGCCAAAACCTGAAGCGTACCTGTTGTAGTAGAGTATTCCGTTAAGAATTACTGAACTGTCCCATTTGCCTTCGTAGGCGTCGCCGCTTTCTTCAGATTTGTCGCCGAGGAATCCGCCTGATAAACCGCCTGTGGTTAATTCTTTTGACCATAGGATGTGTGCTGTTTCTGGTCCGTCGTTGTATGGTGCGTAGAAGTTGGGTGGTGTTGTAAGCCAGTTGCCTGCTATGACTGACCATTCGCGGTGTTGTGCATCAATTGGGCGTTCCCAATAATTCGAGGGAAGTGGGGATTCTGGATAGATGGGTATAGGGTCTTTTAAGACAGTTAGTGTGACTATGTCGCTGTCGCTGGCTTCATACCAAATGTTGCCGTAGAGGTCAGCGTCAAACATTGGGGCGCTTGTCCAGTTATACCATTGTGCAGGGAAATGTGTCTGGAAAGTATAATTCCCTTCAAGCTTAGGTATGTAAATGGTGCCTGTTGCTCCAGTGGAGTCGGTTCTGAATGGACCTAACGTTTCTGTTTTGCCGTCGGGCTTTGTCACTGTGATTGTTATGTCAGTGAAGCCGTCTTCAGGGTTCAATAGGTAATCGGTTACTCCTGTGAATACTAGGGTTTCTTGGCCTACACCGACAGTTTCAGGCATAAGGCCACATACTGCGTAGGTTTTTTTGATTCGGTAGTCAGAAGCTGTTTGGGCATTGCTTAAGGGTATGATAAGCGAGACTGCAATGGCTATTACTAAAAGCATCGCAAACGTTGTGTTTAATATTTTTTTGGTTTTTGAGTTTTTGTTTAACATAAAATCTGTATATGTTTAATTGTGATGTTTAAAATCTCGTAAGGTTTCCGAATAGTTACAATTATTTTGTGATTAAAATTATCAAATGCAACTTAACAAACTAAACGGCAATAAATCAACCTATATACAACAAACCCGTTTAACATCAAGAAAATGACTCCCAAACCTTACAGACGCGGCTACCCCGTCGCAGTCCTCGCAGGAATCGAACAAAACCAAGCAGCAATATGGAAAATATACAGCCAAGTCGCCAAACCCGACACCACAATCCGCATGGAAGGCATACGGTCAGACGCCAAAGCCTTGTACAGTTTTCACGAAGCAATAGTCAACGCGTTACGACCAACACTCAAAGAAGGCGTAAAAAGCATTATAATCGCCGCTCCACAAAAAACCAGTTACAGCCAAGACTTTATCAGCCACGTAAAAGGGCACCACGCTTGGCTTTTCTCAGGAGCAAACAAGGCAACTTTCAAGCAGTTGGTGGGTTCTGCGGTCACGCACACTCAAGTTAGCAACATAACAAGTTCTGCTGAGTTTAAGCAATCTATAAGTGACTCTACGCTTGAGGAAACTGAGAATATTAGGGAAGTTCTTGAAAAAAGGATTAACACCGCCGACCAGCTTGTGTTATTTTCTCTGGAAGAAGCTGAAGACGCCATTTACAGCACTGAAACTCCTGGGAAACCCAAGCCCGAATATTTACTGTTAACTGACAATTACCTTGCTAAAGATCGACGAAAGGGTCGTATAAACAGGTTAATGCAAATAGCCCAAAACAAGAAAGTAAAAACGCGAGTCGTAAACGGCGAATCCCCCGCTGGAGCAAGATTGAACCAGCTTGGCGGTTTAGTTTGCCTGCTAAAGTAGCTCTGCCTGCCTTAAACTGGTGACGCTTATTTTTCCCATGTGCAAAGCAGTAGCCAATAGCACTCCCGAAACACCCACCTCTTTGAGCTCCAGCAAATCATCAACGTTTCGTACGCCCCCGCCAACGTAAACGCCTTCACCCAAAACTGCCAAAGCTTTTTTCAAGAAATCTATGTTTACGCCTTCCCCGCTGCCCACCCGAGCTAAATCCAACAAAATAACTTCAGACACGCCCAACGCTTTAAACTCGCCAAGAAGCTCAAGCGCGCCTGTTGGGCCATCAAAATCTGCTTGAGTTAAAACATTGCCGTCTTTCATGTCAAGGCTAACAATTATGTGGTCTGCTCCAAGTTTCGTGATTGCTTGTTTGATGAAGGTTTTGGTTTTGAGGGTTTCTGTGCCGATTATGACTTTTGAGACGCCGCTGTTTTGCAGCGTTTCTGCGGTTTGTAAGTCGGTTACGCCTGCGTCAACCATCAAGTTAACCCCTGTATGGTCTGCGATGCGGCTGTAAAGCGTAAGGTCAGGTTTTTTTCCCAGTATGGCGTCAAGTTCAGCAAGGTAAAGCGTAGAGAACCCCTGTGTTTTGAAAACGGTGGCTACCTCAATCGGGTTAATTGAGGCTGTTAGGCTGCTTTTTAGCGGCTGGTACTCTTTCCGTTTTCCCCTAATCGCGTGCACCGCAACGCCGTTTAAAACGTCGATTACTGGAATAATCTTCAAACCTGCTGCCTCCCGTGACAATTAAGGAAGGCATATAAAAAAACGTAGCCGTGCTATCGCAAAACTTTAAAGCCTTAAAAAACGGGTTCATTATGACCCAAAGTGAAGCTGTTAATAAGCCCCCAAAACACGCATGAAGCAGTGCAAGCCATCTCTGGCGGCGCCGATATTATTGATGTTAAAAACCCTACAGAGGGACCTTTAGGCGCTAATTTTCCATGGGTTATCAACGAAATTAGGCAACTCATACCCGCGGGTGTTGAATTAAGTTGCACGTTGGGTGAAGCACCGGATGTGCCTGGTTCGATGGCTTTGGCAGCTTATGGTGCTACTTCATTAGGTGTTGATTACGTTAAAGCCGGGCTTGGCGGGGTCAAAACGCTTGAGCAAGCTGTTTCCCTGCTTGAAGGCGTTGTTCGGGCAGCAAAAATGTGCAACCCAAAAATAAAAGTGGTCGCAGCAGGCTACGGAGACTACCAACGTGCCAACTCGATTGAGCCACAGCTTATTGTGCATGCAGCTTTTGTTGCGAAAGCTGATTTAGCGATGCTTGACACTGCCGTAAAAGACGGCAAAAACATATTTGATTTTCAGTCAACCCAACAGTTAAAAGAGTTTGTTGCTGCTGCTCATCAGCGTGGTTTGGGTGCCGCGTTGGCGGGCTCGCTTAGGGTACAAGATTTACCAGTTATTTGCGATTTAGGCGCAGATTTTGTTGGCTTACGTGGAGCAGCCTGTTCCGACAACAACCGCGATACCGGTCACGTAGACCAAAAGCGGGTTAAAGAATTGGTTGATGTTATCAGGCAATCCTCAAAGGTGAGGCAGTAACTTGCAAACTAAAGGATTGAGCCGAAAAACTGTTTTGGACCAGCTTAAACGGGCCTTAGAAGAAGACAGACGGTACGATGACGGCAGTATCCTCTGTTCAATGTGCACAAAACCTCCTGCAATAGCAAAAAAAGCTCACCAAATGTTCCTTGACGCCAACCTTGGAGACCCTGGACTGTTTCCTGGTAGCGTAAAACTGGAAAAAGAGGCAATCGGCATGTTGTCTGAGCTTCTTAACGGCGTGGATGCCGAGGGTTTTTTGGTTTCTGGCGGAACAGAAGCCAACCTGCTTGCTCTTCTTGCTGCTCGTAATCTTGCTGGAGTGGAAGCGCCTGAGGTTGTTTTGCCTGAGTCTGTTCATTTTTCGTTTGAAAAAATCTGTAGGCTACTGAAGATTAAGCCTGTTTATGCGGGTTTAGACGATAAGTTTCGTGTTGACTGTAAAGCTGTGGAGAAGCTTGTTAACAAGAACACTGTGGCTATCGTTGGCTCCGCTGGGTCATCAGAGCTGGGTGTAGTTGACCCCATCAGTGAATTGGCCGAAATCGCGGAGAAGCGGAGTGTGTGGTTGCATGTTGATGCAGCATTTGGCGGTTTAGTCATCCCCTTTCTCAAAAAAGCTGACTTAGCGTTTGACTTTAGGTTAACTGCAGTGCAATCGATAACTGTTGACCCACACAAAATGGGTTTGGCTCCAGTACCTGCAGGCGGAATCCTGTTCAGAAACAACAAAGCCTTAAACTGCATCAAAACCGAAACACCATACCTAACAAACGGCAGCCAATACACATTCGTTGGCACAAGAACCGGCGCCTCAGCAGCCGCAACATGGGCAATCTTCAAAACAATGGGCAAAGAAGGCTTCCAAAAAAACGTCGACGCCTGCATGCGTAACACTAAGGCGCTTCGCAGGGGTTTAGAAACGTTGGGTTTTAGGTTGATTATTGAGCCGACACTTAACATTCTTGCTTTTCAGGGCAAAAACACAAAGATGTTAGCTGAGCAGCTGCACGGTCGTGGCTGGTTTGTTTCGTATGTGCCACGTTTGGATTGTATCCGAATCGTAGTTATGCCCCACGTAAAACGCAAGCACATCGACGCTTTCTTGGTTGACCTAAGCAAGTTGGCTCAGGCTTAGGAAAAAGGTTTAACTTTTTACTTGCTCACTGGTTGTTTGGGATAAATTTGAATATTTTAGTCTATGAACACGCGTGTGGTGGCTGCTTTGCTGAAGGAGCCGTTTCACCGGGAATTTTGGCAGAAGGATTCGGTATGCTCCGTTCATGCGTCTCTAACTTGAAAGCGGCAGGACACGAAGTCACAATTATTCTTGATGAGGGATTGGCACGACTCAACCCGCCTCTTGAAGCTGACTGTGTTATTCCAATTTTCTCTTTCAAAGAAGCCCAACAGGCAATTCTGAAAGCCTGCGCAAACATTGACGCTGCTTACGTAATCGCGCCTGAAACCGGAGGAACACTACATGCGCTGGTTGAGTTCATAGAACAGAACGGTGTACCCCTGCTAAACAGCCGCTCAACCGCCATTCGTACCGTTTCAGACAAATCCACACTTTACAAAACACTAAAAGCTAACAAACTAAAAACACCAAAAACTGTCCGCGTCAACGTTGCCCAATACGTAAAAGAAGCAATCATGAGCAAGTTTGATTTTCCCGTTGTCTTTAAACCCGTTGACGGCGTAGGCTGCAGCGGTTTAAGTATTGTAAAAGATGCGTCACAGGTTGACGATGCCATAGAAAAAATTGATTCCGAACTTGCAAGCGACGTTTTCATAGTGCAAGAATACATTGAAGGCGAAGCAGTAAGCGTCAGCCTGCTCTGTACAGGCACCAAAACCCTGCCAGTCAGTTTAAACAAGCAGAACGTTACACTTTCTACTCCCAATGAGGCATCCTGCTACGTTGGCGGCGCTGTACCCTTCGAGCATGAAATGAAAAATAAAGCCTTTAAAACCGCCGAAAAAGTCGTAAACTGTTTTTCAGGCCTGAAAGGCTATGTTGGTGTTGACTTAATTTTAACAGCAAAAGGTCCCGTGGTGATTGATGTTAACCCCAGATTGACAACCTCTTTTATAGGGCTTAGCCGCGTTACAAGCTTCAACTTCGGCGACGCCATAGCAAATGCTGCCCTCAAAAATGATTTACCAAGCAAACCAGCCATTTCAGGATACGCTTGCTTCTCAAAAATTGAAACACCCAAAACTGACCTTGACGTTTTAGACAAAATCTACAAGCTGCCCGGCGTGGTTTCGCCTCCTTTTCCAGTTCACGACAGCGATGTAGGTTGTGCCTTGGTTTCTGCTGAAGGCAACTCTTTGACGGAAGCTTGCCTTTTGCTAGAAGAAGCTAAAAAGCGCGTTATCGACATTATCTAACCGGTGAATGCCGTCTTGGTTAACGTGTTGGGGTTAGATATTGGAGGCGCTAACACTAAAGCCGCTTATGCTCAAACTCAAAAAGGGGCAATCCGCGAAGTAAAAGTGGCAGCCGAATACTTCCCAGTTTGGAAAGACCCTCAAAAACTAACAGAAGTCCTACTCAAACTCAAATCAGCACTTTTTGAGGGCAAACTTGACGCTATTGGTGTAACAATGACTGCAGAGCTTTCAGACGCTTATCAAACAAAACGTGAAGGTGTGAAGCACATTTTAGGTTGCGTAAAAACTGCTTTTCCTGATGTGCCCGTTTATGTTTTGAATACCGACGCTGCTCTGGAATCTCCCGAAGAAGCTGTCAAGACGCCTTTGAGGGTTGCCGCTGCAAATTGGGCTGCAACAGGCTGGCTGGTCTCTCAATATTTTGAAAACTGTGTTGTAGTGGACACAGGTAGCACAAGCACAAGTATCATTCCCGTAACCAACTGCAAAGTATCCGCGCAAGGCAAAACCGACCTTGACAAACTCGTCTGCGGAGAACTCGTTTACACCGGCAGCTTACGCACCAATTTGGCAACCATTGTACAGTTTGTCCCCATAAAATGTGCAGTTTCCCCAGTTTCCTCAGAACTGTTTGCTTTAAGCGGCGACGTCCACCTTATCCTCGGCAACATCACAAGTGAGCAGTACACAAGTGAAACCGCTGAC
>JAWRIR010000057.1:0-29194 GCA_040268405.1 Thermoproteota archaeon
GTTTCTACCATGCGGTTGTCGACGCGGACGAGCATTTCTGGGCTTGAGCCAACAATTTGTCTTTCGCCCGCTTTGTAATAGTACATGTATGGTGACGGGTTAATGCGTCGCAAGGCTTGATAGAACGGAATTAGGCTGCCCTTTATCTGGAACTGGTACCGTTTTGAAAGGACAACTTGGAAGATGTCGCCTGCAGTTACGTACTCTTTGGCTTTCTCAACCGCTTTCTCAAAGCGCTCCTTCGAAATGTTAACCTGGGGCTCAGAAACCTCAAGTACGCCTTCGTCGGCTGGTTTTTGGAGTAGTTTCTCAACTTCCGTTTGCCGGTTCTCTTCTTGATAATAGTAAAGCGCCAACTGTTGGGTGTGGTCGAAGATGAAGCCGTCATCGTAAATTCCCATTTCAACGTCTGGAAAGTCTATGTCGCCTTTGGGTTGGGGCAGTTTTTCCCAGTACCGTACGGCGTCATATGAAATGTAGCCTACTGCTCCCCCAACAAGCCTAAACTCCCGGTTGTGTACTGCTTTTGGTTTTAGGGCTTCCTGAATCAAGTGTAGTGGGTCGCTGGTTTTTTCTGTGGTTTTTTCGCCTGTTTTCTCGTTTGTGATTGTGGCTTTTCCGTTTTTGGCTTGTATTGTCATTGTTGGCGAGAAGCCGATGAATGAGTATTGGGCTAGCTTTTTTGGTCCTTCGATGGATTCAAGGAAGTATGCGTTTTTGTAGTGGCTTTGGAGTTTTGAGAAAATCTCGAATGGTTGTTGGGTGTACGAGGCTTTTTTGTATGTTATTGGGTGTGCTTGTTTAGTTATGGTTTGGGGCGTTTGTACGCCAAAGGCAATTCCTCATTTTGTAATACACCTATCAGTTCAGAAGCATACAGCAATGCTTTATTTAAGGCTTATTTGTACAATTATGTACACGTTAACGGTTGAGTACACCAACCATCCAATCCAAATACCCCTTAGAACCATCAACAATAGGCACAGCAATAACTTCAGGCACCTCATAACTATGCAAAGCCCTAACACGCGTCTCCAACGCCGAAAACAAGTCAGCCCTCGACTTCATAATCATCAAAAACTCCTCAGCTGAATCAATCTTGTTGTTCCAATGAAAATGCGAAGACACAGGACCAAGAATGTTGGCGCACGCAATCAGGCGCTCATTTAACAAGCTTTGAGCGATTTTTTCAGCCTCCGCCTTGCTTGATGTTGTAACATAAACCATTATGAAGCCGTTCATGACTGGAAAACCTCACATTACCATTCTTTTTGTTTTTTGGGCATTAAACTGTTTTGTTTTTGTGTAAAACAGATTTAAGCTTCTTTGACAACCTAATAGGTATAGGAAGGGATTTTGTGGTGAAAGAGGAACAGTTAAACATTTTAAAATTAATGAGCCAAGTCACAAGCCGCATGGACTTAGCAATGTTTGCTCAAAAAGTTAACCTTGAACCTTCAGAGGCAATGGCAAACGTGCAAGAACTCGTGAACAAAGGCTTAGTGCGTAAAGGCGGCAGCGGCTTTGGCGTAACAGAAAAAGGCAAAGCGGCAATCAAAGCATTCACGCCCGTGCCTGAAGATAAAAGTTTCCAATTCTACACCAGAATAGGGTACCCAACGGTCTATTCCGCACAAAGTCTATCTGACTTTTATAGTGTTGCTCGGCAAATTGGTGAAGATAGTCTCGAGTTCCATTTATGTCGTGGTGACTTTGAAAAATGGGTTGACGAGGTTCTTGAAGACTGCGAGTTGGCAAAATCCATTGGTGACATTAAAAAAGGCAACCCGAAAACTGACGATATAAGAAAAGAGTTGTTAGCGGCAATAGACCAAAAATATGGCCTAAAAGACTTACTTTGATTTGAGTTGTTCTTCCAGTTTGTTACGCCATTCTGGGACTCGAATCTGAGTTTTGCTGTCCCACAAATCGTAGGGTTTAATGTCTAACACTGGACTGTCATTATAAGCATCCAAGCCACGCACAGTCAAAGTGGTACCTTCAATTTTAAGCAGTTCCACAACCGTTAAACCAATCTGATTGGGGCGCAGGCTGGTGCGGGTTGCATAGACGCCTACAAGCGGCAAATCCTCGCGAGCTCGTGGATGAATTTTAAACGGCAACTCTTCATTGGTGACTTGATTTAGGTAAAATAGCACAAAAATGTGCGAAAACTCTGATAGCCCTTCTAATGCTTCTGCCAAATCTTCACGTAGTTCGATTTTTGAAACAAAATTTCGGTTCCGAACTTCATCGCCTTCCGCGATAGTTCTGACGAAACCAATGGGCCGTAAAACAATCGGTTCACTGGACTTCATAACCAATCAGTGAAATCTTAGGTGGTTAACCTATAAAGCAGTTTCTCAAAACAGCCGCTTCAACACGTTTTTGACTTGTTTAGCAGCTAATTTTGCCTACCCCTATAGGTTTCTGCATAGAGTTTCTAATAGGATCCAAATAGGCTGCAAATAGGTTGGTATGCGCTTTTTTTCACTTCTTTTCTTAGAAGTTGTTGCCAAAAAACTCTTAAACACAACAACAACCAAACAAAAAAGAAACAAACCCCAAACAAAAAACAGATTGCGCCGCACACTGCAGACTGGTTGTGGCAAAAACAGCAAGCAGGTCAGACGTTTGGAAACTGCATGGACTAATCTGGGGTGAAAGTTATTATTTAGTCAATTTTTGAACAAGCGTTTGTTTATCTTCAGGACTTAATACCAGCCTTAACTTGCACGTATCAGGATATTTAGCATCAGGGTCTTTAACAATGAAGCGTATAATTGTTAAGCCATCTTTTATAAAAATAGTTTGAATGATCGTTAATTATGTATGAGTCAAACAGGTTCATTGTATTCATAAAAATAGCCACAAACAAAACACTAAACATTACAGTACAAAAACTAAAGTGTTTGAATTTTGTGTAGATGTTTCCTTTCATAAGTAAGGATAGTGCAAAAAGGCGTTTATTCGCCGACCAAATACTTGTAAATATTCTCGGCGACAGGGGTGTTTATTTCGAAATTAATGTTTACAATTGGCAGTTTTTCCCGCTCATTATTTTCGATTGTCTCAGAATTGTATTCGTAAGGAGTTAAATCGCTAATATAATAGAAATCATCACTTTCGGCGTCTGATTTTTTCACGAATAGGCAAATTCTCAATCCAGTTTCTTTGAATTTTTGGATTCTAAGCACGTCTTCTGAATCCAATGTCCTATTATGTCGAGTCATCCAGTGAAAATTTTTGTTATTTATGAAATAATCCTGATATTTTGTACTGGCATTAATTTCTTCTCTTTTCGAGTAAGTTACGAAAATCGGGCAAGTATTGAACTTAATTTTGTAGCCAAAAATTGTAGCATCCTCGTTTTTACTCCAATTCAAAATTCGACAAACATCTTTCCGGGAATATTTATGATAAAGTGTAAATCCATTAAAGTAATTTTTAGGGTCAAATGAACTTGTGAATCTATAGATTGCGAAAGCTATTGAATCCATTAAGTACCGGCGGAAAGTCGGTAACGCCAATAAATCGGTTAAATCCTTTGTTCTATAGACTATTCCTTCTGATAATTTAACGTATTTTGTCAAACCATATTTTTCCAAGTCACTTGGTCTGAAAAATTCGCCATTTACGTAATCAATAGCTGAGTTTATTGAATGGGATTTTATTTTATGTTCCTCAAATAATAGCCTGCTAAGTTCCTCTGAGGAAACTTGACCGTTCTCTATGAGCTCTTTCAGGAGAACAGCTTCCTCCAATCTTTTTCCATCACATACTTCTTTTGCGAAGAAACTAAGTCGTCTAATTTGTAATGGAGATAGCTTCCCAATGTTTTCCTGTTTATCGATAAATGCATATAACGAGCCATCTTTTTCGACATACATCATTGGGTCTCGACTGCCATACTCGACGAAGTCCATCATAGAAGGTGTATGACCTAATTTGTATTTTAAGAGCAAATAATCATTTCTTAATTCTTTGTAACCATTGACCCTTGCAGTATCAATTGCTTCGTAGATCTTTTGTTTTGATATTTGATCAAAATTGACAGTAGACGCACCAGGGATTAAGTTACTTCCTGTTGAAATTAACTTTCGAAGGGTATCTTTGTTGTATGAGCTATCGCCATAGAGTGCAATTGGTACAAGGTAGTTATTTGAATAATTTCCAATGAAATCGATAACTGTTAGAAACTCCTTATTTTGAGCTTTTCTCAATCCTCGACCAAGTTGCTGAACAAATACGATAGCCGATTGCGTTGGTCGAAGCATAATAATCTGATTTATCGATGGAATGTCCACCCCTTCATTAAAAATATCAACTGTTAAAATATAATCAAGGTAGTCGGTACGATTATCAGATTCAAGGCGCTGGATACTGGCTTCTCGCTTTGCTTCGTCATTTTCTCCGGACAAAGCGATTGTTCGATATCCTTTAAGATTGAATTTTTCTGAAAGCTCCTTTGCTTCTTCAACACGACTGCAGAAAATCAATCCTTTAATTCTTCCATTATCGCACCCATAAAATCTTGATTTTTCAATGATTCTCTCGACACGTTCATCTGAAACGAGCTTCTTAAATTGTGTATAATCATCCACTAACTTCCCATCTATGGAAATATCTGAGATGCCGTAATAGTGAAAAGGCGATAGCATATCCTCTTCTAATGCTGTATGAAGCCTAATTTCGTAGGCAATCTTGTGATTAAACGCTTTAAAAATGTCATAGCCGTCAGTTCTTTCTGGAGTTGCTGTCATTCCAAGAAGGAAGTCTGGGTTAAAGTACTCTAGAATTTTTTGGTAGGATTTGGCGCCTGAACGATGAACCTCGTCAATTACAATATAGTCAAAATATTCTGGAGAAAATTTTCTGAGAACTTCAGGTTTTGAGAGTGTTTGAATGGTGGAAAAAAGATATTCTGCTTCAAATTCCTTCTCAGACCCAGTAAGGATACCCATCTTCTTACTTTTACAAAATATTTTTTCAAAAGATTTCAGGGCAGCCCTTGCGATATTTTCGCGATGGACAACGAAAAGGAAACGCTTTGGATTTACTCTCTTGACATCAAAAGTCGACAGGTAAGTTTTTCCTGTACCTGTTGCTGAGATGAGTAGTGCCTTTCTGTGGCCTTCAGACCTAAGTAAGTCAAGCGAATTTAATGCAGCGCTTTGCATCCTGTTTGGAACAATCGGACGAACCGGGGTAACGGCACTATTCTCAATTTGGTTAACAAAATTTCTTTGTTTATGTTTTTCAGAATAGATTTTTTCATAGGTCTCAAGCCATTCGGGGGTTACGGTGGTTGCACATTTGTAGAGCCGCTCAAATTCTTTAAAAGTTTCTTTGATTAATAATCCCTGAGCGGATGTTGTGATTTTTATATTCCATTCCTGATTTTTACACAATGCCTCTTGAGTTAGGTTACTGCTGCCAATAATTAGTGAGATTGCTTTATTGTTCCGCAAAATGTAGCCCTTTGAATGTAGATGTTGTTCCTCGCTTATGATTTTTACATCAAGATTTCTTAAACTAATGAGGCGTTTCAAGGCACGTGGTTCGGTAAAATATTGATATTCAGAGGCGATGATTGTTCCACGAACCCCCCTCTTTTCCAAATCTTTGAGGGTTTCAATTAAAATGGCTACTCCGCTATTAGTGACAAAGGCCACTGAAAAGAAGAATTCATCGCACTTATTCAATTCTGTGATAATATTTGAAAGGACTTTTGATTCTGGGCCATTTAGAAGTAACTTGGGTTGATACTCATCAAACGATTTAGTAGAACAATCGATACATCCAGTAATTAGACTCTTCTGTAATTCGGGGATTATGTCAATTGTATTCAAAAAAGTGCACCTTTTTCTAATTTCATTACAATCGGAATATCTGCAGGAGCCCAATCTAATGTATGTAGTTCATTTTTGTTCAGCCATTTGTAGTTTGCATGTTCCTTTTGTTTGAACTGATTTGAGGTAAGATGACAAAGGTAACAATATAATGTAATTTCAAAATCAGGGTATTGATAGATAACTTCCCCGAAAAAATCCGTTTCAGATATAGTGATATCAATATCCATTTCCTCTTTTAATTCACGCATAAGTGCTTCAGGATGACTTTCTCCTGCCTCAACCTTTCCTCCGGGAAATTCGTATTTGAAATCAAGATATTTGTATTTCCCAATGTTGCGCTGCATGCATAATATTTTACTCTGAAATACTAGTATTCCGCCGACTACCGCTAAGTGCTTCATTGTAAACCCGTAGTTTTCTGGTCTGTATCTAAATAACTTTTACCCTAAAACCTCTACTCAATTTTTCATTTTAGCGTTGGCAAAAAAAGATGTCTCTGCATTGTTATCAAGATATCAAAGTCAGAATTCAGCGTTCTAAACAAAAGCTCTATTGAAGCTCTATAATCCAACATTCAATTTGTCTCAAAACATTCCATTAGTTTTAGCGTTAATGTTAAAAATTAAATTTTAAAAACACTAACCGTAAGCTCTATATTGTTCAATGAAACATTTTTTGAACTGCAACAGGTGGGCCCGTGGCTCAGTCAGGCTAGAGCGGTGGACTCTTAATCCATAGGTCGCGGGTTCAATTCCCGTCGGGCCCGCCATCAACTTTTCAACACAAGCCTTTTTGATGCCGTAAACCTTTTTGGGCTGTCCTAAAGTGTAGCTTTAAAAGGAGTCAACTGAAAATACAGTGAGGTTGACCAGAGGTGCGCAAAAAGCTCCTGATAATTGCTGTTTGCTTAGCTATTTTAATAGCTGTATCTCTGCTTACGTGGAATTCATTAAATTCTAAAGATGCCCAGAAATACAGGCTGTACCTCGACCGAAGCTTTGGCAGCGAAGAGGAAGAAAGTGCTCTTGCCGCAGCTGAATCCGCCAATTACTCCAAGATTACTTCAATGAAACGTTTTCAGGGGTCAAGCAATCCCGAAGACTACCGCAACCCGGGTGCTTACTTGGATTATGCATACGCTAATTTTGTCGATTTAGATGTTATAAGTTACTATCAAACAAGGTACAATGACCAGCAGGGTCACGTTGACCCTAAACATCCAAAAGCAATAACCTTCACTTACCAAGCAAACGCTACCCAATACCCTGAGTTTCAAATTTACAATAGCCCCGCCCCAGAAAACGTAACTTGGCATAACATAACAATCGTCAAATGCACCCCAGACGGCTCAGGCAAATATAACAGCGGTAATATGCAGTTCTTTTACCAGAACCAGTCAAGCTACCAAATGACACAATGGGACTACAATTTCAACTTCACAGATTGCTACCTTGTAGAAATGACTCTGCATTACTCTGAATATTATGCTCCACTGGCTGCTTTCTCTTCGGATGTTTACCAAATCGTTGTTCTTGACAAAAATTTGACGCCCATTCTGGTTGGGGTCGAATGTCAAACTGCAATTGCCTAATTGACTCCTATGTTGTGGTTAAAACTCTTGTAGGGCACCGCTACTTCACAATTTTGTCAGTTTTTTAAAGAACTCTGATTTGTTTTTTAATGTTAGTTGAATCAACTACAAGTTAACTTAGGTTTAACTAATGTTTATTAGGTTTTTTCGATGTTACATCCAGCCAGCAAGGAGAGACAAACACTGGGCAACAAAACCATTTACCCTTTCAGCGCTATCGTCGGCCAAGAAAAAATGAAACTCGCCCTTATCCTCAACGTTATTAACCCAAAAATCGGCGGCGTACTCCTTAGAGGTGAAAAAGGAACTGGCAAATCAATAACTGTCCGCGCCCTAGCCAACCTGCTTCCAGAAACAGAAGCCGTTGCTGGCTGTCCTTTTCATTGTGACCCTTCACGTCCAAAAGACCTTTGTGACTACTGCAACACAAAAATCTCGGAAGGCACACAATTAGCAGTAACAAAACGTTCCACTTCCGTTGTAGAATTGCCTGTAGGTGCAACTGAAGACCGCCTTGTCGGGACGATAGACATTGAAAAAGCCATAAAAACAGGCGAAAAACATTTTGAACCTGGAATTTTGGCCCAGGCTAACCGTAACATTCTCTACATTGATGAGGTTAACCTGCTTGATGACCATTTGGTTGATGTTTTACTTGATGCCGCTGCAATGGGCATGAATTTTGTGGAACGCGAAGGCATATCATTTAGTCATCCCTCCCAGTTTGTCTTAATCGGTACCATGAATCCTGAAGAAGGGGAACTGCGTCCTCAACTTCTTGACCGATTCGCGTTATCAGTTGAGGTAAAAGGCATTCCTTACAAGGAAGCCCGAGCAGAAATCATACGACGCCGAATAGCCTACGAAAGTGACCCAGCCGCTTTTATCGCTTCACAAAAAGAAAACCAAGAAATCCTTTGCCAAAAAATCAGTAAAGCAACCAAACTGCTGCCCCAAGTTAAGCTTAGCCCAAAAATGCTTTACCTCATCACCCAAATCAGCACAGACTTTGCAGTTGACGGGCACCGCGCTGACATCAACATGTACAAAACCGCTTGCACAATTGCTGCATTCAATGGACGAACAGACGTGACTGAGCAAGATGTAAAAGAAGCTGCTGAACTTGTCCTTCCTCACCGCCAACGACGTCAACCTTTTGAAGAACCTAATATGGAACAAAACAAAATTGAAGAAAGCATCCAGAAATGGGACCAAAACCAACAGAAAACACAACCCCAAACTGACGAATCACCACCCCAAAACGATAATCCTGAACAGCCTCAACCTCAACAAGAGCAACCTGCCAAAGAACAAGTCTTCCAAGCAGAAAAACCCTACAACGTAAAACCCTTCGCGCCCCCAGTTTTTGACGAAATCCAACGTAATCACACTGGACGCCGCTCCAAAACCCTGAGCCTCTCAAAAAAAGGGCGCTATGTCGACAGCAAAATTCCCAATGGTGTCGTGGACGATTTAGCTTTTGATGCTACATTTCGCGCAGCTGCTCCCTATCAGAAACGGCGCAGGCAAGACTCGTGTGCAGGAACGGCTTTGCTGCTTGAAAATTGTGATTTGCGTCAGAAAATCCGTGAAAGCAAGATGGGTAACTTGATTGTTTTTGTGGTTGACGCCAGCGGTTCTATGGCTGCTCAGCAACGAATGCGTGCAACAAAAGGCGCGGTTCTTTCTTTGCTGCTTGACGCTTACCAACGCCGCGACCGCGTGGGAATGATAGCGTTTCGCAGGGATACTGCAGAGTTGGTGTTGCCTCCAACAAACAGTGTTGATTTGGCTGAGAAGTACCTGTCAAAGTTGCCTACAGGTGGACGTACACCGATGGCGCACGGCTTAAAACTTGGTGTAGAAACAATCAAGAATTATGTGCGGGGTGACCGGGAAGCTGTTCCTTTGATGGTGTTGGTCTCTGATGGTCGTGCTAATGTTAATCTTCACGGGGGCGACCCGTTTGAAGAAGCAAAAATGATGGCTCGCCAGGTGGCTTCTGCTGGCATTCAATCTATTGTTTTGGATACTGAACAGGATTTTTTGAGTTTCGGTTTAGTTAAACAAATTTCTGATGAAATGAGGGGAAAGTATATGCGTTTGGAAGAGCTAAGTGCTGCCCCTATAGCTTCAGCGGTTCGCTCCAAACTGTTTGATGGAACCCAAAGCAACCTTAACAATTAATGGTGACCCCTACTTTGGCTGACTCTATCTACACAGAAAACCTTGTAAAAACATATGGTGACCTAAAAGCCATTAACAACCTAAACATGCAAGTTCGTCAAGGAGAAATTTTTGGTTTTTTGGGGCCAAACGGAGCAGGAAAAACAACAAGTATCCGCGTATTAACAACTTTAACACGCCCCACTTCTGGCTTAGTAACTGTTGACGGTTTTAACGTTGTTAGTCAACCTGATAAAGTAAAAAAGGTAATCGGCATTGTCCAACAACACATGAGTCTAGACCGCGATTTAACCGTGCGCGAAAACATGGAGTTTCACGCTAGAATTCACCATATGGACTCCTCAACTCGCAAAAAGCGTATTGCTGAACTACTTGACTATGCCGAATTAACTGCTTTTGCAGACAAAATGGTGGACACGCTTTCAGGCGGCATGAAAAAGAAAACGCAGATTGTATGCAGCCTGCTTCACCAGCCAAAACTGTTGTTTTTAGATGAACCCACCGTGGGGTTAGATGCCCAAACAAGACGTCGCATGTGGGATTTAATGCGTCGCCTAAACAAGGATGGCACAACAATTTTCTTAACAACACACTACATTGAAGAAGCTGAAGTTCTTTGTGACCGCGTTGGAATCATGCATCATGGGCGATTGATTACTGTGGATAAACCTATTGAACTTCGTAAAAGCTTGGGGTTAGTTGCTGTTGAAACTCTTGGTGGCGCTAATAAGGAGACGCGGTACAAGTTTTTTGCTGACAGGGAAGCGGCTAATGATTATGTTAAGAGTTTGCCTTCTGAAGCTCAGACTGTGATTATTCGGGAGTCTAATCTTGAGGACGTTTTTATTGAGAAGACGGGCGAGAAAGTGGGCGATTCTTGATTTTTTTGGTTTAGGCGTTTTAGGGTTGCTATTTTTTAATTCAACCACTATTTAACTTTGGTTAAACTAATGTTTATTAGAAATATGTTGGATAATCCAACAGCACAGGGAAGAAAAGCATGAACAAGAACCCCAAAACAGTCCAAACAACAAAGGCTACCTACAAACAAAAAAACCATGCATCTGACCAAAACCTGTAAAAACACAACAAAGAGCGTGCCCAATAAACCCTTGACTACAGCTGCCGAAATAAAACAAAACTACCAAAAAAGCAAAAAACGCAGCATCCTTGCCCTTCTCATAATTGTAGCTGTAATCATAGTGGCAGTAATAGTCTCCGTTAGCCTAGGCGCCGCTAACCCACAATTTAAAGAAGCAATGTCCGCAATTTTTTCAAAACTATTTCCCTTTCTAAACATTGATCCTGGTTTAGCAAATGTTCAAAGAATAATCTTGAACGTGAGGCTGCCCCGAGTCATTCTGGCACTGCTTGCTGGTGCAGGACTCGCCGTCTCAGGAACAACAATGCAAGGCGTTCTAAGAAACCCATTAGTCTCCTCATACATTTTAGGTATATCAGCAGCCGCAGGTTTTGGTGCATCCTTAGCATTAGTTTTTGGTATAGGCGTTTTAACCACGGCTGGTAGTTACATGGTTATCGTTAACGCGTTCTTTTTCAGCCTAATTGCAATGTTCATCGTTTACGGCGTTTCACGCATAAAAAACATGGCAAAAGAAACCGTGATCCTAATGGGAATAGCCATAAGTTCCCTATTTTCAGCTTTAATGTCTTTGGTTCAATACATTGCTCCGGAACATGAAGCAGTACGCCAAGTTGTTTATTGGCTGATGGGCGGACTTGACTCTGCAAGCTGGACTAATAATCTAATAATTTTCTCGGTTGTTTTGGTAGCTACCGTGTTGATGATGCAACAATCCTGGAATATCAACGTGTTAAGCATGGGCGAAGATGTAGCAATCAGTTTAGGTGTTAATGCTAAACGCTCCCTTGGAATAACCCTAATACTGTCAGCGTTGGCAACTTCAGCAATAATTGCGTTTACAGGCGTTATAGGCTTTGTATGCTTAATGGCTCCCCATATAGCACGTGCGTTAATTGGCAGTGACCACCGGTTCCTTATCCCTGGTAGTGCCCTAATTGGTGCCTGTTTACTTTTATGTGCTGATACCGTAGGCAGACTAGTTCTTGCCCCAACAGAAATTCCAGTAGGCATTGTTACCTCCATGATTGGTGCTCCATTTTTCATTTACATACTGTTAACAAAAAGGAGAAAAAGTTGGTTATGAAACTTGTAATAAATGATCTATCGTTTAATTATGTAGGGCATCCTGTCCTAAAAGATGTAGAATTCATAGTGGATCCCGGTGAAGTCTTAAGCATAGTGGGTCCTAACGGTTCAGGAAAAAGTACCCTGCTTAAATGCATAAACCGCATCCTGAAAACCAAACAGAACACAGTACTTATTGACGGTAAAGACGCCAGTAAAATCAACTTCAAAGACCTTTCAAAACTCATTGGATATGTTCCACAGAGTTCAACAAGCACTTTCTCTTTCACGGTCTTTGACGTAGTGCTGATGGGTCGCCGTCCATACATCAACTGGAACCTGAGCGATAAAGACACAGAAATCGTCGCCGAAATGCTGGATTATTTAGGTATCGGCGAGTTGGCAATGCGTCACTTTAACGAGTTAAGTGGCGGTGAGCAGCAAAAAGTTGTCATCGCTCGCGCTTTAGCTCAGCAACCACAAACCTTACTACTGGATGAACCAACAAGCTCACTGGATATTCGGCATCAACTGGAAATTTTGTGCATGGTGCGGTCCTTAACACAAAATCAGGAACACTCTGTTATTGTTACGATGCATGACTTGAATATGGCCAGCAGATTCTCCGACCGTTTGCTGATGCTTAAGAAAGGTGAAATTTTTGCCTGCGGAACCCCAAAAGAAGTATTAACTGAAGAAAACATTCGAGAAGTTTACGGTATCGAGTCCAAGGTCTCTGACTCTTTTATGGGCATTCCGCAAGTTATGCCTCTAATTACTGGTCTTAATCGAATTAAAGGTTCACAAATACCAAAGAAGTTGGCGGAAAAATATGCTTAAAACTTCCGTTTTTTCAACATTTTTTATGTTCAACCATTGTTTAACTTGTGTTAAATTAGGTTTAAATAAATGGCTGGCTAATCCATCCCAAACAATCGGAAGGTTGACAATGAATCTACCAAACGAGCACATCCAAAAAAACGCAAAAATAGCCAAACAAGAGGCATCTCTTGCCTTGGCAGCAACAACCCCAATGATTCACACTTCAGAAAGCATCCGTTACACAAAATTAGGTGGTGAATAAATGAAGAAAACAACAATGACTATCGTAGGCGTAATTGCTATAGTGATTATTCTTGGTTCAGTTTATGGTTCCTACACTTTAATGTCTGCGCCCTCAGCTACTCCAGAACCAACTACAACTCCTACCGCAACTCCAACAGCAACTACTACTCCAACCGAAACAACATCGCCAACAGCGACCCCCACAGAAACTACTCAACCAACAGCTACTCCAACTGCAACAGCAGAACCCACACCAACACCTCCACAAAACGTATCCTATACTGATGCAAAAGGTAACACCATAACCTTAACAGCACCATTAACCAGTATTGCAAGCCTTAACTCAGGCGTAACCGAACTAATCTGCGCTCTTGGTGCACAGGATAAACTTGTCGGACGTAGCGCTGGCTGTCTTTATCCACCTTCAGTTACCTCCGTACAGATAATCGGTGACTCATCAAACAGTCCTAACTTAGAATTAATCCTTCAGCAGTCTCCACAATTGTTGATTGCTGACACAATGATATCTTCAAAAGCTGAAGTTCTGCAGCAAATACGGGATGCTGGAATACCTGTAATTATTGAACAACCCGGCAACTTCACACGGTTACCTGGACTTGTAACTTACCTCGGCACAATGCTCAACAACCAAACACAAGCCACCGAAATAGTCGACTACATCACCTACTATGTAGACCTTGTTCACACACGTGTCGCAACCCTCTCAGAAGATGACAAGCCCTTGGTTTACTACGAAATGTCCATGCCATGGAGAAGCACTCCTGCAAACAGTGTACGCGAAGAATACATGATTGAAGCAGGCGGAAAGAACTTAAACGCAGGTTCCAGCGGCACCACTGTAACACCAGAGTTCGTTGCAAGCGGCAACCCAGACATAATCATAAGAATGATAAGCAGTGACTCTCACAGCGAATCTGACTTCCAAACAGTCTATGACGAAATAACGAGCAGAAGCCAAATATCCACTACTGACGCTATCAAAAACGATCGTGTCTACATCTATGACTCTTCAATCTTCACTGGACTGCGTTACCCAATCGGTTTGCTGTACTGGGCACAATGGTTTAACCCTGAACTCTTCAGCGACATAGACGTAGCGGCAGTACATCAAGAACTTAACCAGAAATTCTACGGTCTCCCACTCGACGGCGTGTATGTATATCCATGAGTACAGCAACAGCAGCTCAACTAAAAAATCTCTACAAAAAAAGCAAGAAACGCAAAATTCTTGCAATTTCTTCTCTTTTTCTTATTTTGCTAGTGTCAATGGTAGTGTCAATTAGTATCGGTGCTGGTGCACCAACATTTATGGATGCAGTAAAAGTAATAGCATCAAGAATTTTCCCATTCCTAAACATTAATCCCGGTTCAGAATTAACTCAATCAATAATCTTAGACACCCGACTTCCACGGTTGCTACTGGCAGTAATCGCAGGCGCAGGACTTGCAGCTTCAGGCGCAAGCATGCAGGGGGTTCTAAGAAATCCACTTGTTTCATCTTACACTTTAGGTATTTCTGCAGGTGCAGGTTTTGGCGCCGCTCTCGCAATCGTTTTCCAAATAGGCGTTTTTACAGAGTATCCTGCCTATGTCACTGTAGCCAACGCTTTCCTCTTTAGCTTAATAGCAGTGTCGATAGTTTATGGTATTGCCCGACTGCGCGGGATATCCTCAGAAACAGTTATCTTGGCTGGAATCGCAGTGGGCTATCTTTTCTCGGCGGCATTGTCATTTATTCAATATGTTACTCCTGAACATGAAGCTGTACGTTCAGTTGTTTTCTGGTTGCTGGGCAGTTTTGTTTCAGCATCATGGACAAGCATCTTCATAGTTCTACCCTTCGTAGTTATCACAATTATCTTTATGATTCGCTATTCTTGGGACCTAAACGTAATGAGCTTAGGCGAAGACACTGCAGCAAGCACTGGAGTGAACTCCAAACGTATCCTCACAATATACATGATTCTCACAACAATCGCCACAGCCAGTATCGTATCCTTCACTGGCATACTCGGCTTTATTTGCCTAGTTTCACCACATATTGCCAGAATGTTAATTGGCAATGACCACCGCTTCCTCATAATATGCAGCATTCTCGTAGGTTCTTCTCTACTTCTATGCTCTGACACGTTGGCCCGAATGGTGCTTTACAAATCAGACATTCCAGTCGGAATCATAACATCCCTCTTAGGAATTCCATTTTTCATTTACCTACTCTTAAGCAGGAAACAAAGGAGTTGGTAGCTATGCCCACAAAATACCACTTTTTTACGAAAGTAAAAGAAAATATATCCCTATAAATCTGGAGCTTAAAAAATGACCCTCAACCCACTCAAAATAGCATTCATGACAACAATTCCAAATGACGCTGTACCATTCATTGGCGCAGTAAACACTGTAAACGCAAAAGGTAACATAGTAACCTCATGCGTGCAAAGTGTTGCGCACGCCCGTGATTTTAGAGATTTCGGCAACATTGACGATTTCATACGTTTCGCACAAACCAGTCACGTGGTAATTGTTCATTTAATGGGTAGCTCATGTGAAGTTGACCGCCTTATTGCCCAAATGAAAATTGCTGGCGTACCATGTTTTGTTTCATCTGCATCCCCCGCGCGTAACCGGGACCTCATAAAACTGAACACCGTTGAGCATGAAGATTACCAAATAATCTTAAAATATCTTAGTTATGGCGGAAAAAATAATCTGGCCAATTTGCTGCTTTACTTAGCAAATCGTTTCACTGGCACAAGTTACGATTTTGTTGCTCCTGAGGCACCTCAATGGGAAGGCATTTACCATCCTGACCTGAATTATTTTCCCACAATAGACGATTATGCCCAAAAGAGACTCGCAGCCGGAAAAGTAACAGTGGGATTATGGTTTAATCAGAACCATTTGCAGGGTGGAAACACAGTTTTTGTTAACAGTCTGATTCGAGAAATTGAAAATCAAGGCGCCAACGTGATTCCTTTGTTTTTTAGAGGCGTAAAAGATGACGCTTTGGGTACAAAGGGGTTAGAGTGGCTTGTTGAAAATTATTACTTTAAAGACGGTAAACCCTTAGTTGACGTAGTTATAAACGCTTTATCGTTTTCTCTGCCGTTAAATTTGACAACTGCTGAAGCTTCTTGTGCATTCCTAAAACGTTTGGGTGTGCCCGTTCTAAAAGCAGTATTAACCTGCAACACTTTAACTGAATGGCAAAACAGCCTACAAGGTTTAAACCCAGTAGACATCTGCCGTTGTATAGCGTTGCCTGAATTTGACGGAGACATAATAACCGTACCCATAGCGGCAATGGAATTCACTGAAACCGACGTAACAACTGGGGCAAAAATAATCAAATTCCAGCCAATACCTGAACGAGTTAACAAGCTGGTACGGTTAAGCTTAAAGTGGGCAAAACTACGCTACACGTCCAATGAAGAGAAAAAAGTGGCAATAATTCTTCATAATTACCCTCCACGCAACGACACTATCGGTCACGCTTTTGGACTTGACACGCCCGCATCAGTACTGAACATTCTAAGGCGTTTAGATGCTGCAGGTTACAGTTTGAAAGAGTTACCTGAAACCCCTCAAAACTTAATTGAAACTATACTTCACGGGTTAACAAACGACCGCCGATGGCTAAGCAACCAAGACCTTGCAGAAAGGGCAGTAGCAAAAATCTCGACGAGTCAATACACTCAATGGTTCAAAGAATTGCCCTCTTCAGCCCAAAAGGCAATAGAGAAAGCATGGGGAAAACCGCCAGGAGAAATTTTTTCACACAACGGAGACTTGCTGGTTGCTGGCATCGTTAACGGGAACGTTTTTGTTGGGTTACAGCCTCCCCGCGGTTTTTCAGATGACCCCGCATCAATCTATCACAGTCCAGACTTGGCGATGCCGCATCATTATTATGCTTATTACAGGTGGATACGCGACGTATTCAAAGCAGACATAATCATGCATGTCGGCACACACGGCACTTTAGAATGGTTGCCCGGCAAATCAGTTGGTTTATCTGACGCCTGTTTCCCCGACGTAGCAATTTCCGATTTACCACACATTTACCACTACATAATAAGCAACCCTGGAGAAGGCACACAAGCCAAACGCCGCAGCTACAGCTGCATCATCGACCATTTGGTTCCAGTAATGAACAATGCTGACTCATATGGCGAATTAGCAGAACTCGAAGTAATGCTCCGCGATTTCTATCACGCCAAAACATACGACAAAGAAAAATTGCCTACAATGCAAAAACAAATTTGGGAAAGCGTTTGCAACGCAAAAATCGACAAAGACTTAGAAGTAACACAGGACGTAGCCTTTGCAGATTTTGACGAGTTCCTTGAAGAATTGCACGGTTACATTCATGAGTTGTCTGACACTCAAATCCGCGACGGCATCCATACACTTGGAGAATCACCCACTGGTCCACAGTTAGATAGCTTCTTAGTTTCATTGACACGGCTAAGCAACGGTGCAGTACCTTCTTTAAGGCAATCTGTTGCAGAATTGAAAGGCTACACCTATGATGACATGCTGGCAAACAAGGGCAAACTGCACGCTGACGGCAAAACTAACGGTGATCTACTCAACGAAATCAACAAATTCTCACTTGAACTGCTAAAACAGTTTAACCTTGTAGGCTTCAAAAAACAAAACATTGAAGAAATAATTCAAAATGTTTTAGGCAAAAACAATTCAAAAGTGACACAGTGCTTGTTGTATGTCGCAGACTTTCTTGTCCCCGCTTTGGCAGCTACAACGGACGAACTCGCCAACACGTTATCTGCATGCAACGGCGTCTATGTTCCTGCAGGTCCTTCAGGTTCACCAACCCGCGGCATGTGCGATGTTTTACCAACTGGTAGAAACTTTTACTCCGTAGACCCACGGGCTGTCCCGTCCTCTGCGGCTTGGCAAGTCGGTGTTTCAATGGGTGACGTGCTTTTGGAGCGGTACCTAAAAGATGAAGGCAAATACCCTGAAAACATCGGCATGGTTGTTTGGGCAACCGACAACATGCGTACAAAGGGTGACGACATAGCAGAAATCCTCTACTTGATGGGCGCGAAGCCTGTTTGGGAAAAAACCAGCGGCAGAGTAACAGGTGTTGAAGTTATTCCTTTTGAGGAACTTAAGCATCCACGAATTGATGTAACCGTTCGCATCAGCGGACTTTTCAGAGACACCTTCCCTGACGTTGTAAACATTCTGGACGATGCTGTACGGCTAATCTCCAGTCTTAAAGAATCGCCCGAAAAGAATTACTTGGCAAAACATGTAGCAGTTGAAGTTGAAAAACGCTCAGGTCAAGGTGAAAACGCTGAAACCGTTCGGGAAGAAGCCAGCTACCGAATTTTCGGTGCCCGTCCAGGAACCTACGGTTGTGGTGTTAACGAGGCGATTGATTCAAAGAACTGGAAAGACCAAAGCGACTTAGCCAACATTTACGTGACTTGGGGAGGCTACGCTTATGGCAGAAACAACTTCGGTAAATCAGCCCCAGACCAGTTTAAACGGCGACTTAGTCACGTGAACTTAACAGTGAAAAACGACAACACTCGCGAATACGACATACTTGATAGTGACGACTGGTATGACGCGCATGGGGGCATGGTGTCTGCTGTTAAGACGTTTAAAGGCACTGCGCCAAACTCTTACTGCGGCGACAGCTCTGACCCTGACAGAGTTAAGGTAAGAAGCACCGCTGAGGAAACAAAACACGTTTTCCGTTCACGACTTCTAAACCCCAAATACATCGAAAGCATGAAACGCCATAACTACCATGGCGCAGCTGACCTTTCCCGTTCTATGGATTTTGTTTTCGGATGGGACGCCACTGTCGAAGCTGTAGAAGATTGGATGTATGAGGATTTAGCTAAAAAATACGTTTTGGACCCTGAAATGCAGAAGTGGTTTAAGGAAGTGAACCCTTATGCGTTGCAAAACATGACTGAACGCTTGCTAGAAGCAATTAAACGTGGCATGTGGCAGGCGTCAGATGAAATGAAAAAGCAGCTGCAACAACTTTATCTAAACATTGAAGGACTGCTTGAAGGAGAAAACGATCAGCAATGAGCCGATGCAACCGTCAATATTTCTTGGTTTTTGGGAGCGTTTATATCATTCAGATCAATAAACCAACCAACTTTGCTTTAAGGAGTTAACAAAAACAAACTGAAAAGGACTTCATTGGTGAAAACATGCTTTCAGTGAAAAACGTGCCTGGTATCAACAAAATCGCTTGGACTTTAGGAGAAATTTATTCTGTTGTGTGGGTTGATTTACGGTGGATGAGGCGAAATAAGCTTCGAACTATCGCCACCAGCCTGATTAACCCGCTTTTGTACCTTGTAGCTTTTGGTTACGGTCTTGGCAGAGACATTAGTTTTGAAGGTGTCAGTTACCTTGCCTTTGTTATTCCTGGTATTATCGCTTTAACAAGTCTCACAAGCAGTTTTAACGGTGCAGCCTCAAAACTGAATGTGGACCGTATTTTCCATAAAAGCTTTGATGAACTCTTGATGGCTCCAGTCAGCTTATTTTCAATTATTGTAGGCAAAGCCTTAGCAGGTGTTGTGCGCGGCATGATAAACTGTGCTGCTTTATTGTGCCTTGCAATGGTAATTTCACCTATGCTAATAATAAGTCCAACAATTATTGCCTTAATAGTACTGTCCTGCTTTGTATTCTCCTTGTTAGGCGTCCTTGCTGCCTTCTTATCAAAATCCCACCAAGGACTAAACACGTTCAACGCCTTAGTACTTTTGCCAATGACGTTTCTAAGCGGCACCTTCTTCTCACTAAACGACATACCTAGCGCCTTAAAAGCAGCACTCTACGCATTACCACTTACTCATTCAAGCCAATGCATTCGCGCCGCAGCCTTAGGGCAACCTTTCCCGTGGCTTTCTCTGCTGGTACTCGCCGGTTTTGGTGTTGCCTTCTTTGTTGGGTGCATGGTGGTCCTAAAAAGAAGCAGCGTATAGCTTTCTTTTTTCAGATTATTTCCGACCCGGTTTTATAGTTAAAGACGACTGAAAAAATATTTATGATTAATCTCGCACTTTTAGCGAGAATAATCCTTTTTTTAAATTATAGTTTGCGTGGTCTCTGGAACGGCTGGCTCTTCGGTGACTCGTCGGTTGTTGTTTCACTGTTTAGGCGTTGTTTTAGTCGGATTACCAGTACTTCGCGGTCGTTAGGTTTCATTTGTTGCCAGGCGGCACGGTTTTCTCTGAATTCTTCGCCTGTGATTTTGTGTTGTCTTTGTAGTTCGCCAAGTAGTTTCACGAAGCCCTGCATGTCCAGTTGTTCGTCGGTTACTTGGTTTACTATTTTTCTTTCTACGCCTGTGCCCGTTTGGGCTGATTCGCTGTCTGGTGGTGGATAGGATTCGTATAGGAAACGTGTAAAGTACAAGTTATCCCAGCCGCGTGTGACTGGCAGATTGTTTTTGGCTTTCAGCAGTTCAGCTGTGTAATGTTCGTATTCTTGTCCAAGCGATAAATACCGTGTCGGTCCACTTGAAACATCAACCGTACGGTTAGCAAAATACCGTAGGTGTTGAATGCTAAAAACTGGCAGCACCACTTTATTTTCATAGTTGAAGCAGTAAATGATTTCCATGGCAAGCGCTTTGTCTTGAGATATACCGCCGATTCTTTCCCATTTAGCGTCAACTTTTTGGGCTAATGGTTTTCGGTCGTCTGCTGTTGTACGGAGTAAAAGTTTGAACTCGTTAATTTGTAGTCGCGCATTGCGGTAAACGTTAGAGTTGCCAAACGCTGGGTAACCTAACGGTTTGAAAATTGCTTCTAAGTTTTGGAAGAATTCGCCGACGCTGTCAGGGTTTACTCTGAACAGTTTGTCAGGGTTTAACCATTCAATTTCGCGCAGGTTCTCTACAAAAGGATACTTTTGCCTAAACTCTTTTAGGGCAACAAGTGCTTTATCGGTTTCACGTTTAATTAAGCCGGCTCTGTCGAATGCGTTGGCTTTTTCTTGCATTTGATTACTTCGAAGCATTATGTACCATACCAAGTATGCTTAAGTGGGGCTAAAGATGTTTGCGGTGTCGTCAAGTTTAGGAGAATATGAAACCAAGGATTAAGCCAACTATGAATCCTAAACCTACCGGTAACATGCCTATCAGGAGTGTACCATACTGGATTGCCATTGGTCCATAGGTTTCTGCTGTTGTTTTCAAAACGTCAAGGCTTAAACCGAAAAAGCCAAAATAACTAACAACAACCAGTATCACTGCTGCGATAATGGCGATTTTTAGAACTTTGTGCACGAGGTAACCTACAATTAATCCGAGAATGAATGGAATAATCATTACCAATAGTGGAGGTAAACCACCTATAGTTCCGGAAGTGATGAATCCAAATACTTCTTCAATCGCACCCATTAATAACAACTCCAATTAACCATAAATGTGGAAAATATACCTATTAAACCTGTTTAACGGTAAACTGCCAGTTAACGTATAATAATTTGAGACTGCCTAAAGCGTGAATTCTCATATTTACGCAAACCCAAAAGCGGGCAAAAGCGCTCTTAATTAAAAATGAATGCCGTGAACAGGTTATTCTTAGGGTTTATCCAAAATCTATTTATCCATATCAATAATAGCCTGAACAGGGAGAATGGGTAATTTAACAGGGGGATGTAAAAAACGGAACCAGAACAAACAAGTCAAACAACACAAACTTCATTTCAGGTAACAAACTCGAACTACATACTGGAAATATCTCAAAGACGCTGGTTCTACATGGCGTTGGATTCATCTTGTAAAACTTGTAAGCAAGAAACTGAATCGCCAACCCAACTTTTAGATATAATTGGTAAGTCGACAGTAATTTGGGTAGATTACACATCAGACGACCCTGTTAAGGACTTGCCCGCTTTAGCCGCCAAGATGGGTTTTAGTGAATTATTAATTTCAAGTGTTTCCGGCGGAAGCGAGTTGAACTATCAAGATTTTGACTCTGAAATGTTCATGCGTCTTCCTTCAATTCAAATTCGTGGTCACGACGTACAGCCTTATCCGCTGCTGTTTTTGATTAAAAAAGGCATGGTTTTTACCATTCATAGTCGCCTTGTAGACAAACGGTTCATCAGGCTTAGACGATACTCTGACGTAATTATGCGTAGAGTGCCAATTGATGTTCCTCCAGAAATTAAACTCACGCTTCTGCTTTCACGCATAATAGATGCAAACAATGACAGCAACTTCAGACATCTACGCGTTATAGAAGAGTTCGGCGACGACCTAAATAAAGACCTAATGGACACCGACACAGACAGAACCCTGTTAGCACCAAAAATTTACGACATGAAGCATGCTCTCATCGTTTACATGAATGCGCTTTGGGAGAGTGCAGACGTACTTCACGCAATCCGTTACGGCGACGCTGAACTTCTAACTGACGATGAACATGTTTTAAATAAAATCAGTTTTTTGGCTGACGAGGTTAAAAGCCAACTTGGGCTGTCTGAACACATGTCTGAAGTTTTAGCGTCAGGCATTGAGGCTACCCAATCCATCTATAACAATCAATTAACCATTGCCAACAATCAGTTAACCATCTCAAACAACCAGCTTACAAAGATGAACAACCGTTTCGCGTTGCTCGCGGCTTACCTTGCAATTGTGGGTACAGCCCTTTTGATTCCTAACACTATAGCTACAATGCTGGGTAACAGTGTCTGGGTTTACGGACCCGCTGACTTCGGATTGTACATCACATTGATAATTGGCGCAACCTTGGCGGGGTCTTTTGTGATGTGGTTCTGGATAAGAAAGCACGATTTACTACCCAAAGACAAAGAAAAAGAACCTTAAACGACTTTTTCTTAAAAGTCATATCGCGAAAGGTCAAGCTGTGAACCACATTCAGGAGTAACAAAATAGAACACGTAACCGCATTTGCTGCATCGGTGCTCCTGATTTTTCATTCTTTCAACAGCGGGTGAACCGCATTTTGGGCATTTCAAATCAAAGTTGGGCATTAACTCACCTTTTCAGTCTGGATAAACGGTTTAATATTAAAGAGCATTACCCTTATCATGTTATTGAATATTAGTAATCAACGTTAATTGATAACATGATTGATTTCTAAAGAAACAATCAATAAACCTGCGGTGAACAAATGAAAGCTCAAGTCTGCACACGTATTGACAAAATCGAAAACCATCCATTAGTTTACTCAACTGTTGATGACCCAAAACCTGCATCAGACCAGCTTCTGATTAAGGTCAAAGCCTGCGGAGTATGCTACAGCAACCTACACATGATAGAAGGCGAACTGAAAAAGTTTGGTGTACCAAGTCGTTTACCAATAATTCCGGGACACGAAGTCACAGGCATAGTAGAAGAAGCAGGTAGTAATACAACAGGTTTTCAAAAAGGCGACCGCGTAGGCGCTCAAGTGCTTTGGTGGGCTGACGGCACATGCGAATTCTGCCTTAAAGGAAAAGAAAACCTGTGTCTAAACAAGCAAACCACAGGCGAAACAGTGGATGGCGGATACGCAGAATACATGACTATCCCAAGCACGTTTGCTTATCATTTGCCTGATTGTCTGGGTTTTGAGGAAAGTGCTTCCCTGTTTTGTCCAGGTGTTACAGGGTATCATGCGGTAAAACGGGCAGGTCTGCAGTTAGGTGATAAGGCGGCAATTATAGGAATCGGCGGCGTTGGTCACATGACCTTGCAGTTTGCTAAACTGGCTGGTGCTCACACTGTAGCTGTAGACACAACAGAGGATAAGCTGAAACTGGCAGAGGATATTGGTGCTGATGAAGCGTTAACTGCCGATAAAGTGGATGAGTACGTCGAAAAATCTGGGTTGTTTGACGTAGTTTTTGTTCATGCCCCTTCTCAAAAAGCAGTTGATAAAGCTTTACGGGTTGTTAAGCGTGGCGGAACGGTACTTATGGGTGTGTTTGGTAACACTCAAATTAATTTTCCTGATGAGCACTCGGTTGTTGGTAGTGTTATTGGGACACGGCATGACATGATTGAAACCTTAAAGCTTGCTTCTGAAGGGAAAGTAAAAGTTGATTGGACAGCTTACAAGCTTAGTGAAGCTGAAGACGTTTTAATCAAGTTAAAGCAGGGCAAGATTGTTGGACGGGCAATTTTAGTGCCTTAAACCTTTTTTTATCACAGTTTTAAATGGCTGCTACACTGTTATTACTCAAAATGGTTTTTTCGTATTTTTTTAGTATTTTCCGAAAGGTAAATAGCTTGAGTGTAACCAGATACTTCATGAACGTAAACTTTCTCTCACTAAGGCGTTTTTACGCCTAAGTTTCAGATGGCAATTTCAAGGGAAACAAACATGGCAACATCTAAACAAAAAATTACAACATTCATAATCATCTCTATTCTTTTAGCTTCAAGTTTCACTTTACTAATAACTGCACAAAACAATGCAAACGCGGCTGCTTCAGACGATTTAATGCAGTATGAGTGGCCACAGTTTAACGGTGACTCATCATTTACCCGGTTCTCAGAAGGTCCCGCCCCGTCAACTTCTGATGTTACTTGGGAAGCTGACATCAATAACCTGCATAGTTACCTTGCGGCTTTTGACGGTTTTGTCTTTGCCGCAACAAATCAATCTGTAATTGCCCTTGACTATGACACCGGCAACATTGTTTGGAGCACGGACATCACAATGAAGGGCACTTGGCCAGTAGCATACAAACTTGACGACACCCGTATGCTGGTAGAAAGTACGTGCCTTGAAACTGCAACAGGCAATATCCTTTGGACAAGCGACGACTTCTGCGCTGACACAGGCAACTTCAACTCCAACGTGTACGTCCCTGAAGAGCAAATGTTCTACATAAAAAATAACTCATTTGTAGAAGCATGGCGATTCAACAACATTTCTGTTCCGCCAACTTTAGCTTGGACAACCTACACTCCAGGGGCTGGCAGAGTTGGTATAGGCATAACCTACGGTGACGGAAAGATTTTCCCAGGCTCCTTCCAAGACCAACAAATAGCAATTGACGCCAAAACAGGCGAAATCTTGTGGACCACTTACACTAAAACTGCCATGATTTTCTTTGGCTCCTATGCTGACGGCAAATTCGTCAGAGGAGGTAGTGACGACAACACAATGTACTGCTTTGACGCTGACACCGGTGAGATACTCTGGACTTACACTGCTGACACTTCAGGCTACTTCTGTTCAGGCACCGCAATCGGTTACGGCATAGTTTATTCACCTAACAAGGATGGCTACATTTACGCTATCAGTTTAGCCGATGGCAAACTTGTTTGGCGCTATAAAGGTCCAGGAACAATGCTGTTTCCAGGCATGCCCACAGTTGCTGACGGCAAAGTCTACGTTACAGCAGGACAAAACGCCAAGGACGGTGACGAGTCAGGTTCTTCACAATTTGCTTGCTTGGACGCTTTCACTGGGAAAGCCATTTGGACGTTGCCGATTGAAGCTTACGCGCCACGAGAATCAGTTGCAATCGCTTATGGCTACTTGTACCTGATTCCGGGAGAAGTAACTGAAGCAGTTGACTCCACTTCAGGAAGTGAATACGACGTTGAGGGTCACATTTTGGCTATTGCTTCAAACGGTTTCGAACCCGAAACTGATTCATGGAGCATGTTCCGTCACGACGCAGACCGCTCCTCAATCGGTGAAGGCGGACCAGCAAACCTCAGCTTAGCTTGGAAGTTCACCACAAACGGGGCAGTAATGTCTTCACCAAGCGTAGTTGACGGCGTCGTGTACTTTGGCTCCCAAGACCATAACGTTTATGCTATTAACGCTAAAAGCGGTGGTCAAATTTGGAAATTCACAACCAATAACACAATAGAGTCTTCCGTTGCGGTTGCTGACCATAAAGTTGTAACAGGCGCCGAAGACGGTTACGTGTATTGCCTTAACGCTAACAATGGCAAAATGCAGTGGAAAACCTTCGTTAACGGAAACTTGCCTGTAACTTATGGTTCAGCTGTTATGATTCGGTCTTCGCCTGCAATTGTTGATGACTCAGTTTACATTGGTTCTTTAGATGGCAACGTTTACGCGCTTAACTTCACCGACGGCGCAATCCTCTGGAAGTACCAGACTGGCGGTTGGATAAAATCTTCACCAACAATCTCTGACGGCGCAGTCTACATTACTTCAGAAACACCCGACGTAGGAACAATCTACAAGATTAACGCTGCAGATGGCAATTTGATTTGGAAGAAAACTCTTCCATATGAGGTCCAATTCACCGGCGGCAACGACATGATTGGCACACCAACAGTTGCAGACGGTAAAGTATTCACTTCAGCAAACCTGCGAACCTACTACTGTTTGAACGCTCAAAACGGAAACATAATCTGGAACTTCACAAACCCTGAAGCCAACGAATTCATCGTATCCTCACCCATCTACAATAATGGACAAGTCTACATCGTCGACAAATTCGACATAACCAGCCTTGACGCAAATACAGGCGAAAAAATCTGGAACACCTTCACAGGCGACGAATACTACGTTTCGCCCTCTTATGCAGACGGCAAAATCTACATAGTCACAAGCGAACGCAACATATTCATTTTTGACGCGGTAACCGGAGAAAAACTTGACCGTTACATTCTGCCTTCCGCAAGCTGGTCTTCACCAACACCATACGACGGCAAACTCTACATTGGCAGCAAAGACTGGAACCTTTACTGTCTTGCCGAATACAATACAAACACTATGACTATCACTTTAGAGGCTGACAAGACACAGCTAAAAACTGACGAAACAATCACGTTTTCAGGACAGTTCTCGCCAGTGCGGCCAAGCGTGGACTTTGACCTTGTTCTAACAAAACCAGACGGGTCAACACAAATCATTACAACCACCGCCAAACCTGACGGATCATACAGCTACACTTACGCTCCAACAATTGATGGTACATACACTGTCACTGCAACATACCGGACAGAACCACCAGTATCAAGTACGCCATTAACTTTCGTTTTAAACCAGCCTTCAACCACTGTTACACCAACACCTACGCCGACTGCAGAAACTCAACCAATACCTGACTACCTGTACGCTTTAGTGATTGTAATCATAATACTTCTCATTGTGGCTATTGTTCTTCTAATTTTAAGAAGACACTAAACACAACATTTCTTTTTTTATTCTATATTTAACGGAAATTCGACAGTAAACTTTGTTCCTTTACCTACTTCACTTTCAACATTTATTTTGCCGTCCATTTTCTCTACCAACCGTTTAACAACCGCTAACCCGAAGCCTTGTCCCTTCGATTTAGTGGTCATTAACGGCTGGAAAAGTTTAGGCTTAACCTCCTCAGGAATCCCAACACCAGTATCTTCAATGCTAATGCAAATAGCGTCTTTTTTTTCGAATGCTCGGATGGTTATGTTTCCTCCGTTAGGCATTGCTTGAATAGAGTTCGTTACAAGATTGACAAGTACCCGTTTAAGAAATGTTAAATCTAATCTTAGTTTGGGTAATCCTTTGCTGCACACGGCGTATGCTTCAATGTTTTGGGGTAAAGGTACCGTTGAGAGAAGTTTTGGAATTGTAGCGCAAAGGTCAATGTCGGTGAGTTCAGGTTTTAATGGTCGAGAGTAATCTTGCAGGTCAGAAACTATTTTGTTTATATAATCAATTTGTTCTTGAATTGAACGTAAACTTTCTTGTACATTCCTTTTACAGTCACTGTCAGGTGAACCATCTACTTCTTGTTTCATCAAAAACAAATCCCCCGCAATAGCCTGCAAAGGATTGCGAATATCATGCCCAATCATGCCAGCTGTTTGTCCAATAGCTGCTAAACGTTCGACAGCTTTAAGCTGTCTAGTTCTTTCTTCAACAAGAAGCTCCAGGTTTTTAGCGTACTCAGCCAGTTTCTGCTCAGCCTGTTTGCTTTCAGTAATATCTTGTTCTACTCCGTCAATTTTCATTGGTTTGTTGTCTGGACCAATTGCTTTAACCATTCTTTCAGAATGGATAGTGCGTGTTGAACCGTCTTGCCTTATTATTCGGTAATCAAAACTGGCTTTGTTTTTTCCCTCGAACAATAATTCCCTTGATTTCTTATCTATCACTTCACGGTCATCAGGGTGAATTTTTGAAATGTACTCGTTAACGTTTGGACCATACTGTTGTTGTGACAAACCAAAAATGCGGAAAAGTTCTTCAGACCAAACAGCTTTGTCCTCTTTAACGTAGTATTCCCAGTTGCCTACATGTGCAATTCGTTGAGCCCATTTTAACCGTTTTTCGCTCTCTTCCAATTCGTTTTGCGTTTGAACTCTCTCAGTTACATCATCAAAAATGGTTACTGCAGCATTAATTTTGCCTTCTGAATCAAACAGCGGTTTTGTGCTAACATTAACGATTAACCGTTTGTGGTCATTTAATCGTTCTATAGTTATCGGTAAATTCCGGATTGTTTCCCCCTTATTCAATGCCCGATATGTGTATAATTCCTTAGTTGGGTAAAGGTCAGGATTCAAATCAAAGATTTTCAGGTCTTTAGCGTGCTTTTCAAATTCAACCCCACACGGATTAACGCCATGCAATTCAATAGTGCGGTGGTTAACAAACACGATTTTTCCTTTAGGTTTTTCAATAACCATTACTGCGGATGGAATGTTTTCTAAAATAGCTCCAAGCATCTCTTTGTTTATGGTATCATAATGGCAGGCTTCCGCTGTTTTAGATGGTGGTTTGGAAAATTTTTTGTTGCCTGACTTGTTTGAAGTCGGCTTTGATTTTTTTGATTTGGTAGAGTACCCTGATACCTCCACCATAAGAGACTTCCTCCGCTGAAAATTTAGAATATTTTCAATTACACAAGGTTGTGCTTGTGAATTAAGTTTTTTGTTTTAACTTTTTTCTTTCAGTAGCATGAACTTTGAGTGTTTAACTGGCTGTTTGAGCACAAAACTTTGGTTTAGTGGTACACAAAAAAATGCGGGTTTAAAGAGCCAATTAATCAAGGGAATGGTTATTTTTCTTTAAACCTTTTAATGCCATTTTTTCATGTCTTTTGCGGCTTTTGTAAAACGGTAAGGTTATAATGGAGAAATTAAACTAACGTTGTACTGCATAGAAGCCCAGTGGTGTAGTGGTCAAGCATAGGGGCCTCTGGAGCCCTTGACAAGAGTTCGAATCTCTTCTGGGCTACTTAATTTCCTGACATATTTACAAACTTTTAGCTAAACAGTTAATAGACTAAATACAATCTTGAACCGTCAACATGTCAAGCAATCCAACAGTTTTTCCCGCACATCATTCAGCA
>JAWRIR010000058.1:0-31399 GCA_040268405.1 Thermoproteota archaeon
TATGATTCCGATTAGCAGTGCAACGAATAGTTTCCAGTTGCGGGTTACTCGTTTAAACGGGTATAAGAGAGGCATTAGGTATCAAGCTTTATTCTTTCAAATGCTTTTTAAGTCTACGCTTTAGGACGGCTAAATAGACAAACAGAACACCTGTTACAAACTAAGATTTATCAAAATCCACTCAAAAAACAGCCAATTATATACAAAAAACAAGGGCACAAAAACAACCTAACAAGGGATAAAAAAGAAAAAGGAGATTTTAGTGTCTTCTGAGAACTAAAGCGCCAACGATACCTATCGCAATCAAAATAACAACTATACCGATAATAAAGTAAGTCATCAGGTCAGCTGTTGTTGCAACTGTTCCTCCGCCGCTGGTTGGGGTTGGTGATGGAGATGTTTGACCGCTGCCTCCACCTACGTTTACGAATGCTGTAGCGTAGGAACTGCCGTATGAGTCATCACCCATAAAGGTTGCAATCACTTGGTAATCGCCTGGAGTTGATGAAACAGTCCAAGTGTAACCGTAAGTGCCTGAAGCATCACTCGTAATGTCTGCAATGTGTATGTAGTTCCCATTGGGATCAAAAACGTCGATTGATATTGGGACGCCCGTGATGGTTACGTTATGATAGTATCCGTCGATTGGCATCTGATGATGTAGGTAATCCATCCATGTCGACATTGAATCTGCTGAAACACATGCCGTGCCTGCCTGAGCAGGAGACATATCAAGAATTGCTCCTGTCAATACAACGCCTTGTCCTTGAGTTAAGGAAGTTTGGGGCGCAGTCAAAGTAAGTTCAGTTTGACCCTTGCCAATAACATAGAAGTAACCACTATAGCTGCTTGAAGCCGTTAAGTAACCATCAGATGCTCCACCGGGACCCAAGTTTGCACCGCTTATCTTCCACATGAAATCGCCGTTAGTTACGTTAAGGCAAATCAAACCCCATCCTCTTGTGGCAGGCTGAGTTGGCGTGTGTTCATTATTTTGTACGTAAACTTTTCCGTCTGCGATTCGGATTGTTTGAACAGCGTAGACTTCTTCAGTGAAATTACTGTTGTATGGAGTTTCAAACGGAACTGCTGGGTCAGCGTAATGCCATACTATGTCACCGTTGGTTTCGTTAATAGCCCAAACTCCGGTGTAACCTACTCCAAGAACCATGTCGCTATAAGCAGCTACATCATAAAGCCAGAATTCGCCCCATGGATAATCACCAATTTCTGTTTCCCAAAGAATATCACCATTTTGTATATCACGTGCCTGTACGTAACCGCGCTCCATTTCAGCGATGTAACGCCCATGTCTTGCCCAAGCATTGGTTGGTCGGTATGCTGATTCCATCAAGTCAACGGGAGTTGTTACGTTCCAAATTAGTTGCCCTGTAGTTACATCTACAGCCTGATAAGTGGAACCATAGTATCCGCCGTGAATGAATCTGCTTTGAATTACTGTAATACCGCTTTCTGGGTCATAAGCACCCAAGTTGCCATAGGCACCTACTTGATAGAGCGTTCTGAGACTTGTTGGAAGAATTCCACTGACATTGCTCATGATTCTGGAAGTGAAATTAGTAGATGACCCTTGTGAAGTCCAGTTTATCCAGTTGCCAGTATATGTTGTAGTGACAGTAATGTTTGCACGTGTTGCATTAATGGAACCAGTATTTTGGAAAGCTAAAAAGTAGCCATTTCGATAATAAAGTTCCAAATTACCCGGTGACGCACCCATGCTTGGTAATGAAATGTTAGCTGCGACAGCACCAGTTAATGGATTGATTTTGTAAAGACGATTTCCGCTTACAGTAATTAATTCGGCACCGATACCTGCAGCCTCACCTGCGCCAGGAACAGCTGTGTCAGCTCCTCGCCAATAAGCTATGTGTGTAGGTGTTACGCCACCGTCAGCAATTGGGACAGCGTAGTACTGTTCACCTGTTTGAAGGTCATAGCAGACTGCACAGTTAGTTGGTACACCGTTTATTGGCACCGTTTTTGTCTGGTAACATCTGCCCATGAAAATTACGTTTGGCGTTCCAGGAGAACTAAGTGAAGAATATTGCCCGGCTTCACCACCAATAATACCAGCTACGCCGCCTAGTTCCTTCCAAACAATATGAGGAGTGTTCGGTGCGGTAACGTATGGTCCATAATAGTTTTCTCTGTCACTAGCTTGGGTTGGTTGACCTTCAAATTCAGCCCATGGATAGTTACCTGCAATTGTGTACCAGTCTCTGTTGTTAGGTAGTATTGGTCGTGTCCAGTAATCAGTTGGAAGTGAGGATTGCCAAGAAGCCACAAAATCTTGCTGAACGGTTAAAACTGTAACTGGAGATTCTGCTGGTGCAACGAAGACTGATGGATTGAAGATAGCGTTACTAAAGTTACCTGTACGTGTTGACGAATACTCGCCATCCCTCCAGTACCCCGCCGGGAACCATTCCCCTGCAAAAGAAAACTGGAATTTCCATTCGCCTGTTTGGTCAACTACGTATGAAAACCAGCTTGTTCCGTCAGCAACATATGATTTTAGTTCAACGATTTCGGTATTGCCATCAGGCTTTGTAATGTTAACCGTGTAGCCCGTCATGTATTTACCTTCACCTGAAGGGAAAGTAATCCACATGTTAACCAGAAGCTCTTGACCTAAACCGATAGGATTTGGTGAAACACTTAGAAATGCCAACGGATATATCGTGTAGTCTGGTGTTTCCCCGGCGGGTACAGTGGTTGGTCCTTCATAACCTGCGATTGGTTGCCCTCCATGCGCGATTACTCCACCAGTGATTTCTTCTTGTGCCTCAACTGACCCGTCCATTGCCATAATAAAAGTAGATATCAGTAGCACAGTAGCAATTGTGATTGATTTCAAAATATTTGCATTAGAATTTTTCATTTATTTTTCACTTTCAAAAAATTGAGAGCAAAAAGTTTTCTATACACTATTTTATGGTCTAGAAAAATTGCTCAAACAATTAATATACTAAAACACTCCTATAAAGTGTGCGTAAAAAGGAAAGCACCACAATCAAACTGCAAAAAAGCAGAAAAAACAACTATTTTCATTGAAAAACCCGTGAACAGGTCACGCAGTTTACCGCCTTTGCTTTTGAAACTCTTATATACGTCAAGTGCTAATTCACTGATGAGTGTCATGGCTGAAGTTTGTTCAACTTGCGGGCTCCCAAAAGATTTATGCGTTTGTGGAGAAATTGAAAAAGAGCAACAAAGAATTCGCATAAGACTTGAAACACGAAAATTTGGTCGACCAACCACCATTATTGATGGCATCGACGATAAAAATTCTAACCTACAAAACATTGCCCAAAAACTAAAAGGCTACTGCGCATGTGGCGGAACACATAAAAACGGGCAAATTATGCTTCAAGGCGACCACAGAGACAGAGTTCGAGAATTCTTAATCAAGACAGGTTACCCACAAGAAAACATAGAACTCCAATAAACCCACCATTATTTCAGCATTAATCAGGGTGTAGAATGAAAAAGTTAGGTATCTTCCGCGAAGTTTTCAAAAGTGTTAAACATAGGAAGCCGGCTCAGATTTTTTGTCCAAGATGTGCCAGCCCACAAATCCATTTATCCAGCGGTCTTGATTTGTGGTTGACGCCTCGATCATACATTTGTGAAGAATGCGGATACAATGGATTAATAGTAATGGAACTTGAAAAAGAAAACGAAAAAAATACAAAAGAAAATAAAGAAATATAATTGAAAAAATGCCCGAGTTTTTAGTCAGGCAATTCAAGATTTAATTGCTTTTTAAGGGTCTTGTAACGGTTTCGCACTGTAACTTCTGTTACGCCTGCAGCTTCAGCAATGTCTTTTTGGGTTTTCTTTTCATTGTTCTGTAAGCATGCAATGTAAAGGGCAGCAGCGGCGAGTCCCATGGGGTCTTTACCTGCAGCAGCACGTTTGCGTCTTGCTTCTCGCAGAATGTTGATGGCTGCTCCTTGAGTTTTTCCTGAGATTCCAGTTTTCTCTGCAATCTTTGAAACGTAAGTTAATGGGTCAGCAATTGGCATGTGTACTTCAAGTTCGCGTAGAAGTAACCTGTAGCATCTTGCAACATCTTTCTTGTCAACAAGACTTGCCTCGGCGATTTCTCGCAGTGTACGGGGAGTCCCGCTTCCACGGCATGCAGCGTATAGGGCTGCTGCTGCGATTGCGGCAATTGACCTGCCTCGGACGAGACCTTTGTCTAGAGCTTTTCTGTAAACGACGGCTGCTTTTTCTTTGATTGGTGGCGGAATATAGACTTTGTCTGATAAACGATCTAGTTCAGCCATTGCTTGTGCAAGGTTTCTGTCTATAGATGAGTGCACTCGGCTTCGGATTTGCCATTTTCTGAGACGCCACATTTGCAGCCTTGTGGATAAGGGCAGTTTTCTTCCGAAAGCGTCCCTGTCTACTTGGCTAATTGCTGTTGATAAGCCTTTATCATGAACTGAGTAAGATGTTGGAACACCAACACGGCTTCTGGAAGCTTTTTCTTCTTGTGTGAACGCGCGCCATTCGGGTCCTTTGTCCATCATTTGTTCGTATAGAACTAAGCCGCAGTCTCCGCAGACTGTTTCGCCAGTGTCGTAATCGTGAACTAGGTTGTCACTACCGCATTCGGGGCACTTGTCAGCTAATCGCTGTGACGTTCGGGGTGCGTCTTTTTTGCTCAACTTTCTCTACTCCTTTAACGGTTTTGCGTTATGACCTTCACTGTTGGCCTTTTGGGCTGAAGAAAACTGTACATACGGTCCGCGCAAACTAAGCAGATGAACAGATTTAATATATAAACTTTGTGGTCTTATTAAACCTATCGGACACGTAATTTAACAAAAAAAGACATACACTAAACCATCACTATGGAAAAGCTTAAAGAAAAATGTTTACCCAAACACCGCCACTTCCCCACAATCTTCAACAAATCTATGGGAACGCTTATTAGGAAAAAAAGCTTCCATAAACCTCTAACAATAAATAACGCGACCGCTAAAAACTGAGTTGCAGCCCGGTGGTGTAGTGGTCAAGCATAGCGGGCTTTGGACCCGTTGACGAGAGTTCGAATCTCTCCCGGGCTACTTTTACCTTAAAAAAATTCGCAGGAAATAAGAAGCCACAAGTATGTCAAGAATAAATGTCACATTTTGACGGAACTGAAGCAATTAGCAATAACAAGTCTTAAAACTCTTTAGTTGCCTATTATGCATCAATTTAGATTATTAAAGTAAGATAAACAAAAACAATTGGTGTATCAATGCTAAGTTTAGATATCGGATGCGGTCCACGAGCTATAGGAAACGTAACATTAGACATATCACGCGAATTCAAACCAACAGTTATAGGTGACGCTCATTTTTTACCCTTTACAAATGAAAGCTTTGATGTTACACTATCAAGTCACGTCATTGAGCACTTAGAGGAACCATTACAAGCGCTTAACGAGATAATGCGAGTAACAAAAAAGAAAATAATACTCAGGTTCCCAACAGAAGAAGCAGAACGTTGGTGGCTATTTATTTTCGATTTTCCTACAGGCATCGGCTTGAGAAAAAATCATGGCCATAAATGGATAATAAAACCTGAAATCATAATTTCGCGGTTAAAAACCATGGGATGGGAAATGGAAAAAGTAGAAAAAGGAAAGACAGCACTCCTCATGTTTTTTGAAGGAGGAAGAAAAGGAAAATGCCTCAGATGGCTAACAAAATATAAACTCTACACACCTTTCCCATATCAACACATCATTATATCAAAAAAACCAAAAAATGTACTGTAAAAGCCATTTTACGACGATAAAAAATAGAATGTTGATTTGCTAACAAAAACTTAATTGCTAAAGGAAAGATACAGTTGAGCTTAGGTGCAGCCATGCCGTTAACAAGTGAGCAGCAGGAAAAAATCCGTTTCTGGTTAAGCGCTAAAAACGCTAACTCGAAATGTCCAATGTGCTCAAAAAACCAGTGGGCTTTCGGAGAAATCATTGTCACCAACACAATAAACGAAAAAGGCAAAACCACAGAACAATACAGCCCAGCCATGATACAAATTTTATGCACAAACTGCGGCTTTGTAAGACTTCACCTAATCCATAAAGACTTAAACCTCTTCTAAAACAATGGCTGCAAGTGTTGGCGGATAAGAAGCAGCAGGATTTTTTTCGTGTAGCAAAAGTAGCAAAGCCAAAACCGTGCTATGCCAGTTTGAAGCTTCAGATGTAGTGTTTGAGGTTGACCAACCGCCATCGCTGTTTTGGGCTGCAATTACGTTTTTGATAAAATTGGTATTGACCATTGAGGATTGCCCTGCCAGGTAAAGGAAAGTTGCGGCTTCAAGCTCCAAATCAGTGACCACAGAGTCATTATTGATTAACGCTGCGTTTGCATTGTACAGGGTGTAGTAATACCCGTCAGGCATAGACAAACCATAACCGTTTTCGCCTATCCAAATTGTTGCCAGCAAAGCATGGGTAACAAGATAGTCTTGACTATTTGCCGCTTGAGCCAATGTTTCGGCGTAGTTAATCGACAAACCGTAACGGTTACAGTACAATGCAGGAACTGTCAATTTGTCGGTTTCTGAGGTTACAGCCTGCAAATCTCCACTTTGAAGATGGTTATTGTAGTCTGCGATACGGCGGAACAGGCGAAGCAGCGGCTGGTTTTCCTGTGGACTCTGTGCCAAGATTTGGTCGTATCGTTGTAGTGAGTCAGCAAAAACTGTTATGTTAAAGCGCCTGTAGGCTACGTTTAGCCATAAAAAAGCGTACGGTTCACTTGTGTTTTGCAAGTAATATGTTGCGTTTGCTATTGCCTCGTCTAAGGTTCTATTAGACGATTGCACAGGGACAGTTAGGCTTGTTTGAGGAGTGGGCTGTTGTGTTTGTTTTGGCGTGTTTGTTGGTGTGTTGCATGGAGTGTTTTGGGGGGTTAGTTGCGGGGTAATTAGTGTATAAGTCGATGTTGGTTGAACAGTCTCGTCAGGCTTAGAATCTCCCCAAGACGCCCGAGGATACTGAAGTAGAACAGGTACTACTAAGACAATGCAAAACAGGAGCAAGAAAATGACGACAAAGAGTTTTTTCTTCAACTGCTGTTTCCTTAATACCTGTTTGCTTATTTAGCATTAATATTTTGTGAGATAATTAGGGCTTGGCTAGATTTATAAATGAACAAAAATATTAGAACCTGTGATTTAATTGCCTTATTGCGAAAAATGTGGAACACAAGTTAACCCGGAAGCTAACTTCTGCAAAGGCTGCGGAGCAAAATTGAACCATGCGCCAGCCCCAAGACCAGTTGAAACAGCACCAGTTCAGCCCGCTGCTCCTGCACCGCAACCAGCACCCGTGCAACCGCAGGTTCAATCTGCACCAGTATATCAACCGACAGCCCCAACATATCAACCAACTCAAGCGCCTCCAGCTACAGTGTATCAGCAACCCGCACCTTCTGTACAGCAAACACCGAATGTTCAGACTCAAGCACCTCAAAGTCAAATTATTGCCGCAATAGCACTTAGAAAACCCAAGTCTTTCGGAAGATACGACAGTTTTACGGGAGTAATAACAGCTCAACAATTGATTTTTGCACAAATGACAAGCGACATGGTTAAAGATGCCGCGATGCAAGCACGTGACCAAGCAAAAGCTGATGGCAAAGGCTTTTGGGGACAATGGTCAGACCAGCTTAAAGCATCCTTTGGCTACACAAAAAGGTACTTGACCATGGATCCAGCAGCGATTATTGCTGAGACACCCGGAAACTTTGCAATAGATAACAATTCAATTTCGGAAATTAAATTGAAAACAAAGTATCTTGATCAAGAAAATACCAGACATGAATGGGAAGTGCAGATACACTCGTTTGCGGGCAAGTATGAGTTCAGAATGGACGACAATAATGATTATGTTGAATTGCTCAAAAGAGTTTACCCTGACAGAGTGAAAATGCCATTTGGATACTTCTCTAAGGGCGGAGTTAAGATAAAACTCTTCTAACACCATTTTTTTAATCTATTTTCTTTCTCAGACTGTACACTTTGTTTTATGTTTAAAAAATCATTTTTCAATAAAGATGGAGGCCAATCGGTAAAAAGCATGTTTCACATTTTTGCCTAATTGCTATATTAACAGAAAATATAAACAAATAATTAGTCATAGTTTAACATTTAGTGACCATTTACAGTTTAAAGTTTATAAGTTCAACCGTTTATGAATGATAATCCTGAGGAGAAAAGAAAAAAATGAAAGGAGCAATAGTATTCTTAGTTGTCTTTGCAATAGCAGTAGTAATAACTTTAGGGAACACAGCAATTCCGCCAGGAAAAATGATTTACGACTTGGTTTTGCCAAACACAGAAGCAGCTTCAGGTTATTTAGTCGGAGGCACTGTTGATGCAATAACAGCAATAATTGCAGTTTTTAACGGAGTTATCTACGGATTCATAGCTTGGATAGTGTTCACAATATTTGACAAGATCACTCACAAAGACCGGAAACAACAAATTAACCAGACAGTTAACGTGAATATCGATAAAAACGCTTTACAAAGTTAACAAGCGTTAACTGATAATGACCAATTTTTTTCCATTTTAATAATTAATGAACCTTTTCGAACAGTAACCTAGACCCTCTTTGAGATTATAGTAATACCTTTAATTTGAAATCTTTAAAGAAAAGAAACGTTTTCAAGGTTTAATTTAATTTACGATTTTTAGCTTTCCCTTGAAGAGTAAATCAAAATGGTTCAAGCGTGACAGTCTGTGCAGGAATGTTGATTGCTTCTAAATAATCGATGTTACCCTGATTGGTATTAGTTGTTGAGGGTGTGGGTGTTGTGGTGTTTTCTGGGGGTGGACTAATTTCGCCTCCAGGGTTAACGGGATGCATTGGAATGTAAGGTCCAAAAGAAATGCCGACCACTATTACAACTACTATTGCTATGACCAAAAGAACAGCAAGAAAAGATCTTCGTCTTCTATGAAATGGAACATTTTCTGACAAACCATTTTTCACCTAACTGCATTTTATTCTAAACAAAACATGAAAGTTTAAAGATGTGTGACTGAACCACCTCAATCACAAATAGTATCAACGTCTAGTGAGAGCATAAAAAACTGAAAACACTAAGAGGGGCAAAGTCGTATTGGCGCATTTTCAAATCATTAATTGTTGAAAATGGTTTTTGCGAAATTCAAATGTAGTATTCAAGGATAGGTAAATTAGTTACTGCTGCCTTTTTCTGGCAGAAAGTTGAGCATAACCCGCAGAAATCCGCCGTAAGTTCAGCAGAATCAATCGCGTCATTAACCAGTTTTTTGGCGGTTTCTTGAGCCATCATCTGAATTTTAGGAAGAAACTCTTCAGCCTGCTCCAACCCCTTGTATGCCCGTTTGCTGCTTAGATACTGGCTTACAGCCGCTTGTGTGGTGCCCAGTTTTTTGGCGGTTTCAGTTTGCGATAAGTGATATTTCTGTACGAGTTCTTTAGCGAGAAGTGACCTGAAAATTGGCAGCACATATTTTCCGATTACTTCACATTGCGGGTCCATGAATATTCGCAGGTTGTTATAACGCACTTATATTAATAAATTATTTAGACAACCCCATTAAGTCCAAGAGAAGCAGTTAAAAAAGTTGCTTGTTTTGTTGGACAATTGACTGTTTTTAATGATTAAGCTTTAAAATCGAACAGCGCATAAACTGGAATCCATATAAGGGTAAATATTGTTTAAACGATTGCTTGAGGACCAGACAGTTGACCAGCGAACAAACAATGGTGTCTAAAGAGATGGCTAACGCAACAGCCACAAAAACTATAGGTTTAATTTCAGACACACACATCCCTTCAAGAGCAACATGCCTCCCAAAAGAAGTTTTTACAAGTTTTGAAAACGTGGATTACATAATTCACGCAGGAGACCTTGTCGAGTTAAAAGTAATTGACGAGTTGGAACAGATAGCGCCAGTTTTGGCTGTTCGCGGCAACATGGATGGACCAGAAACTCAGGACATATTGCCAACATTGAACTCCTTAAAAATTTTTGACCGCAAAATCGGCGTAATCCATGACCCAAATACAATGTCAGGCATGGAGAAGATGCGGGAGTTAGTAAAAGAAAACGGGTTTGACGTTCTGGTTTATGGGCACACACATAACGCTAACATCAAGTGGGAAGAAAAAATTCTTTACATTAATCCTGGAAGCCCAACTAACCCTTCGTCCCTGCTGAACAAACCGTCTGTTGCCATATTAAAAATTACAAAAGATAGCATTACCCCAGAAATTATACACATTTAACCCCGTTTAGGCGGTTAAGCTATGAGGGGCAAATAAAGAATAAAATACAAGGCGGCACCTATCAGCAGAGCTACAATCCAAGACGTGAATGTTGCGAGCATTATCTTCTTTTTAGGGGCACAATACTGAATTGACTGCCGAAAACGCCAAGCCAATATTATCCATATCCCTAAAACCAAGGCAATCAAACCTAAAACGCCATGAACAACCGACAAAGCAACTACCATTTCAGAAAGGCCAGTCACGGTAAACGCGATTGCTTGGAAGGATGGCCCCATAACAAACGCAAGTGAGATCAAATGCAGAACCACCGCTACAGTCATCAGCAAACCATGCGGACGGAAACGCTTTTGACGCTTTAATCCAACACCAACTATTAACAAAGCCAATACTGCAAGTTGAATAATTAAGCTGCTTGTTGAAAGTAAAAGGTGATAATCCACAAAAGACAACCGTCCTCTTTAGAAGTATACACACAGTTTTACTTTAACTCACCTCTCCCCAGACGACATTAGCAGTTTGAACAACCCATTTAAAAGCAAAAAAGGCGCCATAGGCATTTTGAGGAACAAATCATGGAACACAACATTGAACATTGTAGAAACCCGTGGGAAGACACCTGCCACAACGAACAAATCAAACTCTACATCCAATTCAAGGGAGAAATCATTCCAATCTGCGAGCACTGCTGGAGCAAAATCGCCGATCAAGACAACGAATGGTGACCAAACATGGAGAACTTCAGTTTAAACAGTGCAAAATCATACATCGGAAAAAACGTGAACCTACACCTTAAAGACGGCGCAGTAATAGTAAACGTTCAATTAACATCCATCAAAAAAGCTGAACTGGGCAAAGCAAACCTGCTCGAGTACATTCCATTCGGAAATTTAAGCAGCAGAAAAATTCCATTAAGAAGCGTTGCATACGCTGAGATGCTTAACCGAAACATAATGTTTGTACAAAGCTAAACATTCAGCCTTAGATAAAGGCTAAAATAACCTTGTTTAGAATTTAGGGTTATGCATTGTTCGCACTGTGGAATCTGCTGCACTGAAACCGAAATGCTGCTTTCAAACGAGGATATCAAACGGTTAGAGAAAAAGGGTTTTCACAAAAAATATTTCATGAAAATCGACAAAGAAGGATACGCAATACTCAAAAACCGCAACGGTTACTGCGTCTTTTATGATCCAGAGAATCATCAATGCAAAGTTTACGCTGATAAGCCAGCGGGTTGCGGCGTTTACCCCGTGATTTTGGATGAAGATGTCGGCATAATAATTGACGATATTTGCCCTGAAAAAGCCACGATATCACCTGAAGAAAAAGAGGAGAAAGGCAAGGAGGTAATCAGGCTGCTTGAAGTTATTGATGCGGAATCAGAAGCCAGACGTTAACGTCGTCTTTATTGCTCCAACAGTTTTAAATAATTCTAAAGTGAACCTTTCAAAGGTGAAATTGTATGCCTTGCACGGTTATTGTTGGCGCCTTCTGGGGAGATGAAGGCAAAGGAAAAATTATTTCGTATTTAGCACTTAAAGACAAACTTGATTTCTGTGTCCGTACAGGTTCAGTTAACGCGGCACACACAGTTTGGAATGAAGGTAAAAAGTATGCCTTGCACATGGTTCCCGCAGGTTTCCTGTACGATAAATGCAGGCTACTTATTTCTGCAGGCGCAAACGTGCATGTAGGACAATTCTTCAAAGAACTCGAATTAACCCAAGTTGACAAAAGCAAAATTGGCATCGACCAGATGGCTTCAATCATTGAAGAAAAACACAGCGAACAAGACAAAGCCAGCGCCGTTAACAAGGGCATTGGAACAACCGGTTGGGGAGTAGGACCAGCCTTAGAAGAACGCGTAAGGAGAACAGCTAAACTGGCAAAAGATATTCCAGAACTCAAACCCTTCCTTGCTGACGGAATTGCAGAAGTAAACGACGGCTTAGATGAAGGCAAAAAAGTCCTGCTTGAAGGTACCCAAGGCTTCATGCTGTCACTGTTCCTAAGCGGCGGTTACCCATACGTTACCGGCAGAGACACCGGCGCATCCGCAATCGCCTCAGAAGCAGGCGTAGGCCCAACAAGAGTCGACGACGTAATGATTGTTTACAAGTCATTTATTACCCGCGTTGGTGCTGGACCATTACCAGGCGAAATCAGCAAAGAAGAAGCCATTAAACGCGGCTGGTTCGAAACAGCAGCAGGCACAGGTAGAGACCGACGCAGTGCACCATTTGATTTTGATTTAGCCAAAAAAACAGCTAAAATCAACGGAGCAACTCAAGCAGCACTTACAAAGCTTGACTGTTTATTCCCCAAATGCAATGCAGTTCGCAAGTTTGAGGACTTGCCGGTTGAAGCTAAAGACTTCATTAAAGAAGTCGAAACAAGAACCGGTGTACCTGTCACGTTGATAGGCACAGGACCTGACGCTTTAGATATTATTGACAGACGCTAAAGCAAACTTTTATTTCTTTATCTTTTTACTTGTTTTTAGAAGGTCACTTATACATGAGTCTAATTAAGGGACATACTAAAGCTATGACAAGCCTTCTCATCATGCTTTTTGTTGCAGGAGTACTTGTCGGTGGACTTGCAATCTTTTTTGCAACCTTAAACAGTAGTGGCAGCAATAACCCGGATTTAGAGGCCCAAATTGCTGGTCTGCAGGCTAAAGTTTCCGCGTTAGAGGGCTTGCAAAACGCCACATACCAAAACATTACAATCTACCAGAATGGAACGTCCCTTGCTGAATTGTACCAAAACATAAAGGATTCAATTGTTCTAGTTCAAGGAACAACCAGTGATGGAAGCGTACAAGGCTCAGGCTTTGTCTACAACTACCAAGGACGCAACGTTGTAATAACCAACAACCACGTCGTGCAGGGAACCACGGACTTAAGCGTCACATTCCAAGACGGCAACGGTTACTCCGCAACTGTTCTTGGCGCAGACCCATACGCTGACCTTGCAGTAGTCTCCGTTAACGCCCCAGCTTCAGAACTTAAACCGCTTCCAATTGCCAGTTCATCCACCCTTCGCGTCGGGGAACAAGTTATTGCAATTGGAAACCCTTACGGGCTAGTTGGTTCATTAACCACAGGCGTCATTAGCGCGCTTGGAAGAACCATCGTTGAAGACACCGCAAACAGGTTCTCAATAGCAAACATCATCCAAACAAGCACCCCAATTAACCCAGGCAATTCTGGCGGTCCAATGCTAAACGCTGCGGGCCAGGTCATCGGTGTGACAACTGCTGTGGTTTCAGATTCTCAAGGATTAGCTTTTGCGATTCCTTCAAACACTATTCTTAGAGAGATTGGGTCACTGATTACAACTGGCAGCTATGATGGTCACTCCTATTTAGGTGTGAATGGCAATGACATGAGTTATAGTCTTGCTCAAGAAGTTGGTTCAAGCGTCACGTACGGTTGGAGAATCTTTTCAGTTGTAAGTGATGGCCCATCATATGGACACCTTCAAGTCGGCGACATAATCATCGCATTAAACGATTTCAAAATCAAAAGCAATGATGACTTAGCAAGCTATCTTGAAGAGAAAACACTGCCAGGTCAAAGCATCGACATAACCGTTATGAGAAACAACGTTAGCACCCACGTTACGGTTGTGTTGGGAGAAAGACCTGCACCCACAACCTAACGCTACTTTTCTCTTTTTTAGTAACTATTTTTAACTATAACAATACGATTAACCCTAAAAGGTAAGGGCTGATTTGATGTCATCTACTTGGCGTGAACCATATCATGTTGTTCTTGAAGTCGAAAATAAACAGTGCAAAATGGTCAAAAAACTCACAGCCTTAGGCTTGAAGCATCTACAAGTGGTTGATGTACGCAGTTCAAGAAAAGGCTCAGTTAAACACTTAATGGACCTTGGCGAGGAACAAGCAAAAAAAGTGCCCAAAGAAATGGTTACGCCTAAACGTGTGGAAGGCAAATCTGCGGTTTGGATGGAAAGTGAAGGCTGTGAAGTCTGCAACACCATACTAGCACATGACGCCTTTTTGGTTTCGGGCAAAAGCTTGGAAGATAACATGATAACCTACAGTTTTATGGTTCCCACCTTTGAAGCCTACCAAGCAATCCTATCAGAACTGCAGAAAACAGGGCACAAAGTAAATGTTCGTAAAATTGGCAAATTCGAAAAACAAATAGGCATCTTAACAGAAAATCAGGAACGCATCTTTTGGCTGGCTTTTAAAAGCGGCTTTTTTGATTACCCCAGACAAGTGGACATGACGGAACTTTCTAAAAAGCTTGGAATTAGCACGGCGACACTTTCAGAAATCATGCGTCGAGGTACACGCAGGCTTTTGGAGCACTACTTTAGACAGGAACTCTAAACGTTAAACAACATGCCAAGATTGACTTGAACAGGTTTTTGCAGCATTTTTAGTGAAGCCCAAAGTGTAGCAGAGTTGCTGCTAACGACGGGTTTGCCGAGTTGCGCTTCAAGAAGCGGTAACGCCTCGAATGTTCGGAAGTTTGTGCAACTAATGAATATGGCTTTGGCAAGTGGTGCATCGGTTTTTTGGGCTAGTTTTTGGGCGTCGTTTGGGGTTAGTTTGCCAATTTTTAGGTTCTCTTCTATGCCTAACGATTTGTGGTTTTCAATTTTAAAACCGCTTTTTTTGAGAAAAACAATCTCCTTCTGGACGACTTCGTCGATGTATGGTGTAGCTAACCCAATACACTTTGCGTCTAACATGTTTAGGGCGTCAACTACAGCGCTTGAAGTGGTAACCGCTGGACAACCTGCAGTTTTGGTGATTTTTTCGGCGATAGCCTTGTCGTAACCTAACCCGTTAATGAGGCTGCCAGATGTGCATGCAAACGCAATCAAGTCAACCGCTGCATCGGCCAACAGTTTTGCAGCTCTCACGGTTTCCTTTTCCATGTCCTGAAGGTCTTTTACATTGACGTTGTTTAGGTGGATTCTTGCGAAATGCAATGTTACATCAGAACCGTTGAGGGCTGTGCAGAATTCTGGTTCTACTGTAGTGTTGGATGAGGGAATGATGACGCCGAGTCGTTTCATACTTTAAAATGAAGCGCATTGTGGCTTGTTAATTTTACTGAAAAGCGTCTACCCCGTACCTATTAGGGGAAATATCTATCTATAAAACTGCAGTATATTATTGTCAGTGATTTGTTATGAGTCAAAATCAAATGTTCTGCTACCAGTGTGAACAAACAGCAAAAGGACAAGGCTGCACCGTTATGGGTGTCTGCGGAAAAAACCCAGAAGTCGCAACACTCCAAGACCTACTTGTTTACAAACTTCGTGAACTCAGCCAACTTATGCTTCAAGCACACAAATGTGGCATAAAAGATGAAAAAATAGATGTTTTCACCGCGGAAGCACTCTTTGTAACTTTAACTAACGTTAATTTTGACCCAGACGCAATAGTTGTGTATCTGAAAAAAACTGAAGAACTTCAAAACCAAATTGCAAAACAACTAAACATCCAAAACTCATATCAGCCGTTAACATCTTCCATGAGCGGCTTACTTGAACAGGGCAAAAAAGTGGGAATAAACTCTGACACAACCATTGACCCTGACCTGCATTCGCTACAATGGCTTCTAACCTACGGACTTAAAGGCGTAGCCGCCTACGCTTACCACGCTTACCTGTTGGGCAAGAAGGATGAGTCAGTCTTCACCTTTATCTATCAAGGATTATCCGCGCCACTTGACAAATCGTTAGGCGTCAACGATTTTGTAGGGTTAGTTTTCAAGTGTGGAGAAGTAAACATTCGCGCCATGGAACTACTTGACGCAGGCAACACAGAAACATACGGTCACCCAGTCCCAACAAAAGTGCCTTTAGGCGCAAAGAAAGGCAAAGCCATTCTGGTTTCAGGTCACGACTTAGCGGATTTTGAAGAAATTCTAAAGCAGTCAGAGGGCAAAGGCATCTACGTTTACACTCACGGAGAAATGCTACCAACCCACGGTTACCCCAAACTCAAAGCATACAAGCACTTCTATGGACACTACGGCACTGCATGGTTTAATCAGCAAAAAGAGTTCGCCCAGTTCCCAGGCGCAATCGTGATGACTACAAACTGCATCCAGAAACCCATGGAAAGCTACAGCAGCAACATTTTCACCGCTGGACCAGTCGGTTGGCCAGGAGTCAAACACATCAAAAACAGAGACTTCACACCCGCAATCCAGAAAGCCCTTGAACTGCCAGGTTTCCCAGCTGACACTGAAGGCAAAACAGTCATGGTCGGGTTCGGCAGAAACGCGGTACTTAGCGTAGCTGACAAAGTAATTCAAAGCGTGAAAGACGGGCACATCAAAAAATTCATCTTAGTAGGTGGATGTGACGGCGCAAAAGGCTCACGAAACTATTACGCAGAACTCGTTGAAAAGGCGCCTAAAAACACAATAATCTTGACGCTGGCGTGTGGCAAATTCCGTTTCTTTGATAAAGAACTGGGCACAATTGATGATATCCCGCGGCTCCTCGATATTGGTCAATGTAACGACGCGTACTCTGCAGTTAAAATTGCAATGGCGTTAGCTGATGCGTTCAAGGTTGGTGTTAATGATTTGCCGCTTTCGATGGTGCTGTCATGGTATGAACAGAAAGCCGTAGCCATACTGCTCTCGTTGTTGTACCTTGGCATAAAAGACATACGCATCGGACCAAGCCTTCCAGCATTCATTACGCCAAACATTCTCAAAGTGCTGGTTGACAAATTCAACATTATGCCAATCAAAACAGCAGACGAAGACTTAGCCGCCATAATGAAATAAACAGGTTGGAGAGTTAAACGCTCTCTTCTTTTCATTTTTTAAGCAAGTTAAATTCTGTTGACTAGTTATGACTCCAAACGACTCATAGTGACACAGTCTGACGCAAGCAGCAAACAAACCTAACTCCATTACAAAAAAACAACGAAAAACAAAGCCTTCAATACCACAAGCATTTCTTATCTGGAAAAGAAGAAAGAGAATCAAGTTTTTATTTTCTTTATCAGCCAAGCCATGTTTCTGCCCAAAGCGTCCATTGTTTTAAGGCCTTCCTCGTCTTGTTCAACTTCACCAGCTTTGCGCCCGATACCGACGTTCCAGTAGATGGAGCCAGGCACTATCATTTCGCTGATGAGGAAAAAGTGGTTAATTGCGTCGAAAGTTGGCATGGCGCCTGTTCTGCGTACGGCAACCACTGCTGCTCCGACTTTACGTTTGAACAAGTGGTCGTTAAACATGCCCACGTAGCCTGCGCGGTCAATGAGTGCTTTGAGTTCAGAAGTCATCATCGAAAAATAGGTTGGAGAACCCAGAATGATGCCGTCAGCTTCAACCATCTTTTTGATGTACAGGTTAACATTATCGTTTACGATTTTGCATTCTTGGTTGCGCAGTTTTGCGCAGGTTCCGCATGCCATGCATCCGTGAATCAACTGCCCGCCAAGTTGGATAAATTCGGTTTCTATGCCCTCTTCTTCCAAAGCTTTTAGGACGTGTTTGATTAAGATTGAGGTGTTTCCTTCAAGTCTTGGACTGCCGTTAAAAGCAACAACTTTCACAATAGTTCACCAGTTTACCTGTTAAAAGCTATAGATAAAAGGGTAACGCCGCTTCTGTTACGGCTTTGATTTACGTTTTTTCAAGAAGACTCCAAGGATTATTATCGCTATTAAGGGCACTATAACTGCTATAAGGATTAGTTCGGTCGGTAACGGGTTTTCTTTGGTTTCTGGGATTGTGGGCATCTGCATTAGTGGGTAACTATCTTGATTTAAAATGTCAACAATGTATGGTGTGTCGCCTATTCCGTCGCCGTTTGCATCAGTACCTGTGTAGTCGCTCCAGTAGTTGCCTTCTTTGCCGTCATCCCAAGAATGCCGCTCCTCGGTTAGGTTGTAGTCTTTGCATACGCATCCGCTAAGCTGCTGATTATTGTTGATGAAGCTGTTGTGGCAAATTAGGATGTCTGAAGGAATGTTGCCTACATCGCCAATGCTTTCAAACCCAAAAAACAATCCCTGCTGGTTGCCAGTGATATTGTTGTAAGTTACGTGGTTTCCTGACCCTGAAAGCAGTACACCAACAATGTTATTGTAGATATTACAACCTTGTAGGTTGTTGCTTGTTGAACGGATATACGCGCCAATAGAGAAGTTGTAAACTGTTAAGTCTTTGATGGTTACTCCTGAAACGTCGTCGTTAACGTCTATTCCAATAATGTAAGGCACTGTTTCGTTGTAGTCTGGCCCCCAACCGATTACTTGTCCATATTTATGTTGGTCTTCTGTAAGCGGACCAATTAACGCGTGGCCTGCACCGTCGAAAGTAATGTTGCTTTTTTCGATAAGGATTGGATCGTAAATGTCTTGGGTTAAGGTGTAAGTGTCACCGTTGATTTGGATTGGCGCATCTGCAGGGTAAATTTTGCCATTTTCTTGAATAATTACTGTATGCCGAATCACAGTGTAGTCCTCACATACAGCAGGCGACACAAAGATTATCACAGGTACACTTACTATTAAGAAAACTATCAGAATGCTTGAAACTGTTTTTTTGTTCATTAATCAGTCACTTTCCTATCTGAACGGTTTAGCCAGTTGCGAGATTTGCAAACTGTTTTGCCTGCGAACTTGAATTTAAGGCAATCCTCATACGGGCACATTTCCACGCACCGCAGGCAATAGATACATTGAGAAGATGCAACGTCGCCGCTCTTTTTCTCGTAAACTTCTGTGACTTGCGTTGGGCAGACACGTTTGCAGATACCGCATTTGGCACATTTTTCCTCTGTCTTTTCAAGACGTACACCGCTTATCCATTTGAACGGCGGAAAACGGTTAAAGAAAGCAATTAATCCACCTAACGGGCAGATTTGGCACCATGAACGCCTAAAGAAGAAGGCTGCGGCTGTGACGACGCCGAGAATTATGATGTTGGTTGAGGTTACGTAGTAACCTAATTCGTAGAAGACGCCTGTTGTGCTTTCCACAAGCCAAGCGGGCTGCATTAACCCCATGCTGGTTTGGCTTAGCAGACAAAGAGGCTTCATTGGGCACACTTGGCAAAAGGGCGCAGAGAAGTAATTGTAAACAAAGCCACCTTGCTCAGTTCCTTCAACCAGTTGGGTTCCAGTTAATGCTTGTGAACCGAAAACGACGCAGAGGATGATTATTACAGCTAATATGACGTAGCTTAACTGGTGTAAATGCTTGCTAAATTTGTCGCTGAGTTTGCGGCTTCTAATTTTCAGAGCTTTTCTCAGTCGAGTCATTAGGTCAGTGTATAACCCGAATGGACATATCCAACCGCAGAAGACCCTGCCAAGCAATACAGCAGAAAAGATTAGAATACCAAACAAGACGCCCAGCCGAGCCAAGCCTGTGGAGTCGTAGGTTACACCCCAGCCTTTTCCGACATCCCAGAATGGGTAAATGTCTGTTTGAAGCTCCCAAAGCGCGCAAGTTACCGTTTTTCCGCAGGGGTAATAGCAACCGAAGAATGGCACAGGTATACCATCAGGTAAGTGGACACCAAATAGTTCATCAGCAATTAATACTTCGTGGGGTGAGATTTGTTCAGCCGGAATTGGCAAATTCTGGTGGTCGATAAATATGCCAATAAAAATTAGGAAGACAAATAGTATTTGTACGAACAGTCGTAGTCCACTGATTTTTCTTGTTCGGTTAGTTCTGCCCAATGCTAAAGCTGTAACGGCTGCACCCAAACTTACTGAAGCCATAGCAATAACGGAGTAGTTTGGTCTGTAAGGCGGCAAGGGTCCGGGTGTTGGTTGGGGCGCATCAGGGTTTGCAGGGTCGGTCACGATGGCGTGGAGGCGGTCGCACATGTGTCCGTCTATGGCAAACACGTTCCAGTATCCAACCATGTCGAGTTGTTGGGTGTAGCTGAAGTTGCCGTTTTCATCTGTTGTAGTCCAGATGTCTATATAGGTGTAATCGGGGCGTGTGAAGTCTATGCGTACAGATTTATTGTCTTCTGCGGGGCAAACCCATCCTGTGACCGTTATGGTGCCGTTGAGGTCTACGTCGGTTTTGTCTATTTCCGCAGTAATGTGTGGACCATAACATGCGTTAGCTTGCGGTGAGCTTCCTATAAGTAAGCAAACCGTGACAATGAGGGTTAAGCAAAGAAACGTACGTTGCCTAATAGGCCCTCTCATAGGGCTACTATCATATTTTAAATCTTATAACACTTGCTTTATCTGCACAAAAAGACGTACCTAAGTAAAGAAAAGCAAAAATCAAGAAAGAAAAAAAGTTAGTCAAGTTGGTATGCTTCTTCGCCGTGTTCGCTGAGGTCTAAGCCTGCATCTTCTGCTTCTTCGCTTACACGCAACGGTGAGAACACGTTAACCACCTTGAGCAACGCATACGAGCCGAAGAACGAGAATGGTGCTACCACTGCAATTGCTATTAATTGTGCTACGAACTGCCAGACGTCTCCGAAGAACAATCCGTTTACGCCGTTGATTGAGGCGGAAGCGAAAAGTCCAACTGCGATTGAACCCCAAAGTCCGCCTACTCCGTGGCAAGCGAAAACGTCCAAGGTGTCGTCGACTCTGGACCGTCCTGCTCTCCAGTTTGCTACGAAGTTGCTGATGACTCCCGCTGCTAAACCGATGATTAGTGCTGATGAAACGCTGACGTAGCCTGCTGCTGGTGTCACTGCGACGAGCCCAACGACTGCTCCGACTGCAATGCCGACTGCGGATGGTTTTCCTTTGCGTATCCAGTCTGAAATCATCCAGCTTACTGCGGCTGCGGCTGCTGCAACGTTTGTAGTTACTAATGCCAATACTGATAGGTCGTTTGCTGCAAGTGCGCTTCCTGCGTTAAATCCGAACCAGCCAAACCACAGTAGTGCAGCGCCTAGTAGTACGTAGGGGATGTTTGTTGGTTTGAATTCTGTTGCGCTGTCTTTGTGGTCAAGTGCTTCCATGTGTTTCTTCCATGGAATGGCACAGCCTTTTCGTCTACCTACTACGAGAGCAGCCGCAAGTGCTGAGAGACCAGCTGAAACGTGCACGACGATGCCTCCTGCGAAGTCAACTGCGCCTAATCCGCGTAGCCAGCCGTCAGGGTTCCAGACCCAGTGGGCGATTGGCATGTAGATGAGTGTTGACCATAGTATGATGAAGATTAGTAGTGATTTGAAGCGGACTCTTTCTGCGCATGCACCGATTATTAGGGCTGGTGTGATAGCTGCGAACTTTAGTTGGAAAGCAAAGAATAGTAGTTCTGGAATTTCTGGTGCAAGCAACGGATTTACTGTGCTTATTGGGAGACTACCCATGGCGAATAAGCCAGGGGTGAAGCCTATTACTCCGCCGATGCTATCGCCGAAGACGAGTGCATAGCCGTAGAGTGCCCAGAGTATGCTTATTACTGCAAAGATTACGATGCATTGAACGATTGTTGAGACCAAGTTTTTCTTTCTAACTAAGCCTCCGTAGAAGAAGCCTAGTGCTGGCGTCATTAGCATTACGAGTGCTGTTGATGTTAATACCCATGCGATATCTCCTGCTGCCATTTTTCATATTTACCTCTTGACAATTGTCACCTTATTGCCTTGTTACCTGTGCAATTATTTCAACGAAGTATATAAAAGTATCCACTTGCTGCGCTAATGACCAGTTTTTTAACCATTCATCCAATCAACATACCTTTTTTGACACTATTTGTCCAGTAGAAATGGAGCAAAAACGGCAATAACTAGAAAATCATCCAAAAATACGCCAGACACACAACCAAAAGAACAGACACCCAACAAACAACAAAGCCGTAAAATTCAAAAAGCAAAAAAAAGAAACCTGAAAAAACCTCAGGCATCAGCCGTAATTGTAACAACAGGGGGCTCTTCATATGTTGCTGATGCAATCATGGGGCGTTCTTTTCCTCGCGTAAATATAACTAGGAATGAAAGAAGTTCAACACGTCCAAGCAGCATCACGAACATGAATAACCATTTAAGCTCTAGTGCCAAGCTTGGGCCAACTATACCCATGCTTAAACCAGTTGTTCCAAAAGCGGATGTGGTCTCAAAGAGTGCATCCATAGGTGCAAAGCCGTAGAAGCTCACTATCAATGATGAAACATATACTGTAATTGCGGATAGAAACACTAAAACTGAAATCTGAACTACTTCTGAATTCAAATAACCCTTGCCCAAAACTTGCACTTTTTGGTCTTTACCGGTTACTGTGTAGACAACAGCTTTTTTCACGCTTGCCAGCATCACTAATAGCCTGTAAATTTTGATACCACCTGTCGTTGAAAAGCTGGAGCCACCGATAAACATCAGAACAATCAGTATCATCAAAATGGAACTATTCAAGGACGGTATTGATACGATGGCAAAGCCTGTTGAAGACATTGCACTAACAACTGTGAACCATGAAGCGTATAATTCAATGTTGTAGAAGTAATACACTAGAAATGCAACTATCGTTGTTACAATCAAGAAAACAACTATTTGAGAATTTAAGAAATCTTTGAACTTTCTTTGGCGAAGATGAGTAAAGAGCAGTAAGTTTGTTGATCCAAAAATCATGCTTGCCGGAATTATAACGTTAAATGGCGTTTGGGTGAGCAGTTGAGATACATCTGCAAATGGTGCAAAGCCACCTGTACTAATAGCGCCAAAGACCATGCAGCTTAGACTTATCAGGTCATGATAACCCCAGAAGTAACCAATTAAAATCATTGCAAGTGTGAAAGCACAGTATAGACAAACAATTACTAAGAAAGTTTTCTTGATTTTGTGTTCGCCATTGCTTAAGCCCATGCTTTTTGCAAATTCTCTTAGTTTTGCTTCAGGATAAAAGAAGGACAACAAAACAATGACGATACCGATGCCACCGATAAACTGTGTTAAGCCTCTGTAGAGAATTATTGATTGGGGAAGCGCTGCCAGGTCAGGTATAACTGAGAAGCCAGTTGTTGTGAATCCTGAGACTGACTCGAATATGCTGTCAGTTACTGTTTGCAGCATGTTTGAGCTTGGAAGACTTAGATACAAGTAGGGGATTGCACCGATAAGGCTTAGAATTATGAATACTGAAACAATCAATATGCATGATTGCCGATAAGTCATTTCTCGTTTCTCGCATAAGGCGTTGGTCATAAAGCCAAGTGCAAGAAATGCTGTGGCTGAAATGAACAAAGCTACTGACGCGTTTGTTTCGTTGAGAATGAAGGAGACAACTATGGGAACAAGCATAAAAATCCCCGATAGTTGAAGGATAAAGCCCATGTTAGCAAGCAAGACTGCTATAGTGGATTTCATTGCACTTTTAGTATTAGATTGGGCATTTAAATTTTCTCCAAATTAGCCGTTGAATATCCATTAAAACCGCTAAAGCAAAGATAAAAAATAAAAAACAAGCAAAATACGCGCGGGAATATGAAAAGTGTTCTACAAAACTACAATAAGGCAAAAAAAGAAAGAGGCGAATTACATTGAAGCGTATTTCCACTGCTGCTTCTTTAGCCTGTTTGTCACTTTAGACGCAAATATTGAGCTTACAAGAGCAGACGCAACGAGTACGCCAGCCCAAACTAAAACGGCAGGTGCAAGCAAAGCATAAACTGCAACATCGATAATAATGAAGAGCATCAGAAAGGACACACTGTACAGTAATGATTGGCTTAAACTGGTTAATCGCTTCATCAGCAGCTTAAAGTATTTGCCCTTGTTTTTCTCTTCGGCAATTACATCTTTGAAGTTCTTGCCTTTTTTTGTAAACAGACCCATTTCATCTGACACTTTTCCATTCAACCTCTGATTTTTTGATTTATTAATTTTATCACACCCAGAATAACCACAAGAGCAAGTTTGAAACACCCACCGCAACCACGGATAAGGGCAAACCAATCTTGATGTATTCTTTAGTGCTGACTAGACAGTTGTTCTTTTCCAGCAAGCCGCAGGCAAACACGTTTGTTGCTGCACCCATGGGCAGTATGTTTGCCCCGCTTCCGGTGCCGATTAATGTCCCAAATAGCAGTGGCCATGCACTCATGCCGGTGAAAGTCGCCAACTGCTGGCACACTGGAATCATCAGTACCGTGTACGCGTTGGGGTCAATGAACGAGGATAACCCTACTGATAGCCAGACTACGAACGCAAGCAGTATGCCGGGGTTGCCGATGCCCATGTTTATGATGCCTTGTGCAAAGTCTGTTAGCAAACCTGATGTTGACAGCGCAAAGATTACGCCGAATATGCCTGCAAGGAAGATTAGGGAGTCCCAGTCGAACTCTACAAGCATGCGTTTTGCGTTTTTGTGTCCAATAGCCAAAGCAATGATTCCTACAGCCAAACCTACTACGCCCAAGCTCAGGTTTATTTCTGGGGCTAATGCAAGGACAATTATACCAACAAGGAACAGAATTGTTGGCAGTTTGGTAACTTTGATTTTTTCTGGTTCGATATCGATTTTCTTGTTCATTTTACGGAAGAGGACGAGGAGTGTTAGCAACGCAGCGATTACACCAATGGTAGTTATTGCACCTAGACCCAGTCTGCCTTGGAACCAGTAGAAATCAAGTGGGGTCATACCTGTTTGTATTGCCAAGATTAGTGCTGGCGGATCAGCGATCATTGTGGTTGTGGTAACCATGTTTGAGCATACACCGACAGAAACTATGTAGGGGAATAGTGGTGAGCCAAGTTTTCGTGCCATCTGTATAGCAACTGGAGCCATCAGGAATAAGACTGCAACGTTTGCCATGAAAGCCGAAAGAAATGCTGCAACGGCGCAAAGGGCTAACAACGCGTATTTTTCGATTTTTATGTGTGTTAAGATTTTGTTTGCGATTAGTTCAGGCATTTTGCTTTCTGAGAAGATGAATGAGACCATCATGAAGCCCCAGATTACCGCAAGTACGTCCCATTGTATGGCTTGAAAGATTGTGTCCTGCCAGGATACTATACCTATGATGATTAAGGCTATTAGTGATCCTATGGATGTGTAGGCTAGTTTGACTTTTCTGCTAAGTGCAAGCGCGTAGCAGGCTATGAATATTGGCAGTATCAAGATTTGTGCGTCTATTGGCAGGGCAATCAATCCTCTTTATGGTTAATATTTGCTTGAGGATGAGCCCTATCCGATATAAAGAATGTTATGATTTGTTCATAACTTTTATGAAAAAATGAACAAATTAAACAAATAAATGTATATTTAGTTTGCGTTTGTTCTAACCTTTACAAAATTATTGAACATTTAAACCAAAACCACAAAGCAGACAAAAAATCGTTTAAAACGACAAAACAAAAAAAGAAAAGTGCAGGCGATTAAACGCCTTTCTTCTCAAGGAGCTCTTTATCTTTTACTTCTGCAGTAACCCACTCTTTTGCTTCAGGTTTCATTTGAATTTCTGGGTATGCACTGAATCCGTGTTCGGTGATGTCTAAGCCTTCAATTTCTTCCTTGTGTGGAGCACGCAAGCCGATTGTGTATTTGATTATACCGAAGATCAGCAAGCCCATACCGAATGCGAAGCCTGCAACTACGGCCATGCTAATCATCTGTGCTATTAACTGGCCAACACCGTCAGCACCGTTTAGTAGTACACCGTTGACGCCGCCGTATAGACCGTTTGCGAAGAGACCGACTGCGAGCAGACCGAAGAGACCGTTGATGCCGTGGATACCGAATGCGCCGACTGGGTCGTCAATGCGTAGTTTGCGTTCTACGAAGAAGTTGCCGTAGAGTGCTAATGGAGCTGCGATTACACCGATGATTAGTGCTGCCCATGGGTCAACGTAAGCACATGGAGCCGTAATAGCAACCAAGCCACCGAGAGCTGATGCACAAACTGCTTGAACATCTGGTCCTGTGAAGTGTTTGCGGTCAAGGTAACTGATTGCTAAACCGACTGCTCCTGCGACACCGCCTGCAAGGTAAGTGTTTACTGCAACTAATGGAGTTACGCCGTCAAGTGTTGTTAGTGTGCTGCCTGGGTTGAAGCCGAACCAGCCGAGGAACAGGATCATGGTACCGATTACGATGTATGGAACGTTTGTGTAGCCGAAGCTGCGAACTTCACCGTTTTTACCGTATTTGCCGATTCTTGGACCAATGAGCCAACAAGCCGCTAAACCTGTAAAGCCACCGACCGCGTGGACGACACCTGAACCTGCAAAGTCTCGGACACCAACACCGAAGGGTAATGTTGCGAGCCAACCGCCACCCCATACCCAGTGACCATAGACTGGATAGATTAAGATGTTGATCAGTATGGTGTATAGCAAGTATGCTTGGAACTTCATTCTTTCGGCAACCATTCCGGCCACGATTGTTACTGAAGTGGCTGCGAACACTGCTTGCCAGAAGAAGAACACCAGCGTGTAAGTGTTAGTTGCTTCACCTGCGAGTAGGAAGCCGCTGTAACCTATGAATGAGTTGCCAGCATCTAAGCCAGGTAGTGTAATGAATGCTTGTTCGCCTGCTGCGTTAAAGCCTGCGGGGAATGCCATTCCGGAGCCGCCGAACATTAAGCCGAAGCCGATTAATGCAAAGATTACTACACCGACACTGAAGTCAAGGTAGCTCTTTGTCCAATAGTTGACCTGGTTTTTCTGCCGTATAAAGCCGGCACCGAGGAAAGCGAAGCCAAGCTGCATGAACCACACTAAGCCACCCATGACTAGTGTCCATGCAATGCTGATGGCTGCTCCTGTGTCAACTAGTGGATCTGCTGATTGTGCGAATACTTGCCCTACGCTGAGTGCTAAGCATGTAAAGAGAATGCCTGCGAGTATGAAGAATTTCTTTTTCATGAAGATTTCGGAGTGTTTTGCTACTGCTTTTTCAGCTGTGTTTGTTATTTTTGTGAGTATTTTTCCCTTTCTCATGTTGTTTTTCACCGTTTTATAGGAGGGGTTAACAACAGCCAATATAAACCTGATTGTGATTTGTTCATAACTTTTATGAAAAACTAAAAAAATATACGAATTAATGTATAAAAAATAAGCGTGTGTTTAAAAAATACTAAATTATCTAGACATATGCGAAGTTTAAAAGTTTAAAAAAGAATCTTGAAATCTTCCTTAACAACATTCAAAGTAATGTTAGTCAAAGTCCGCTTAACATGCGGCGTCAACAACAAATTCTTAATCAACGTATTCAAACACTCCCGATCCCGCAGTTTAGCCACCGCAATAACATCAAAATCACCCGTAACCTCATACACCCCAATCACACCAGAAGTACGAGACAACTCAACCTCAACATCCACCAAAAAACCACTCTCAACCTGAACATACAAAATCGCCGTCAAATCATAACCAAGCTTCATTGGGTCTAAAATTACTGTGTAATCCTTGAGGATCCCTTTTTCTTCCAGAGCTTTTATGTGGCTGGCAACGATAACTCCAGATACGCCAAGGATCGTTCCAAGTTTTCTGTAGCTGAGCTGGCAGTTGTCTTGCAGTATGCCAAGGATTTTTATGTCCATTTGGTCAAGGCTTATTGGCGACGGCGGGCGTTTATAGTCTTCGAAAGATTGCGTAGGGGCTCCTGTTATTTGTGTAGTGTTTTCTGGGTTTTTTGTGTTTGTTTGTTGCAATCTTTTATGCTCCCCTTTACGTTTGTCACATATTGGAATTTATTACTGCACAATCACCACATCCAAGTATTTAAGACTACCCGTTTATGCAGGCTAAAAGTAAAAAACTGTGCAAACGTGCACTAAAAACACTATACAGTGAAAATAAATACAGAAAACCACTGAAAAAGCCTTTACACTCCAAACGATTAATAACAAATCACCCCCACATATTATACAGCAAGAAAACACAAAAACCACCAAAAAATCACAAAACATTGAGCAAAAGTACAACCTATTGACCACACAGCGCGCCACTTTCTTAACCCTACTAATAACACCCTAAATTTACAATATTGGCTGGGATCTAGAAAGTAGCCAACCTATTAGGATCCTAATAGAAACTATATGCTGAAACCTATAGGGGGTAGGTGCTATTGACGCAAAATCCCGCCAAAAGCATGTTGAAAACAAGTGGTTATTTGCTTTTTCTTTTGGCACATTTTTTATAAGCCACAAATTGCCGTATCTTTTTCCGTAGGAGTATATTTGTATTGACTGTTTATTTTGCGCCGTGGGATGCCGACCATAACCTGCTTTTGGAGGCAGAGCGGCTTTACAAGAAAGCTGGAACATTTGACTGCATCAAGAAAGGTGATTTAGTCGCTGTTAAACTGCACGTTGGCGAATTGGGAAACCCAAGCTACGTACAACCATTCTTTGTTCACCACATTATCCAAAAAGTCAAGGAAGCAGGTGGAAAACCCTTCCTCACCGATTCAAACACTTACTATCTTGCACAACGCCACAACGCCTACGACCACATGCAAAACGCGTTAATGAACGGGTTTAACATGGCACCCTTTATCGTTGCAGACGGATTACAAAGCGAAAACCAACGCACGGTCAAAACCAAAGGCATTCTCAGCGAAATTGAGGTTTCAGGAGTCATAACAGAATCAGACGCAATGATAGTTATCTCGCACTGTAAAGGTCACGAAGTAACCGGTTTTGGTGGAGCAATCAAAAACTTGGGTATGGGCTGCACTTCACGCGCGGGAAAACTGCGGCAGCACCGCGTAGTTGGCTTAGAAATTGACCAATCCAAATGCAATGGATGTGGAAGATGCAAAACAGTCTGCGCCTTTGATGCGCCTGAAATAATTGAAGGCAAAGCCCGCAACACATCACCCTTATGCATGCGTTGCCCCGTATGCAAAAGCGAATGCCCAATGGAAGCCATCCGTTTTGTCAATCAAGAAAACATCTGCAAAGCCCTCGCATCAGCCGCGCTTGGTGTTCTTGAAACTTTTAAGCCTGGAAAGGTTTCATACGTTAGTTTTGCTAAGGACATAACACAGTATTGCGATTGCTTGTCAAGTCCCGGCGCGCCAATAATGAATGATGTAGGCATCTTCGCGTCAGACTCGCCGGTTTCAGTGGATGCAGCATTTCTTGAAAAGGTTGACTATAAACTTTTTAACAAGCTTTCAGGCGTGGACTGCATGACGCAGGTGACTGAAGCCCTAAATCTTGGCATACCCGGCAACCCTAAACCAGAAATCCTTAAAATCTAACCTTTTCTATGTCCAGCTTGCCTCCTAAAAGAGGCTTTACCGACACTTTTTTGACTTACTTGCTCCCAATAATAATTGAAAACGTCAGTAACCCATTTCAGAAAAGTTGGGTCATCACCCATAAAACCTGCGTAATCCACTTTTCCGTCAGCCTGCAAAAAGCACACGCCACCAAACTTTTCAGTTAAAACCAAAATCAAAGGTAACTGGTCTATTCCGCGTCCTTCAACGTTTGGTGTCTCAATTGGGCGGTCAGTTTCTGGCATTCTGTTCATGGGAATTAGGAACTTGAATTTTAAGCCTTCAAGCATTTTCTGGTTCATTTTTGGAATCATGTGCTCGGGAATTGTGCCTTCTGCTATGCCGCAACCGAAAACTTTTGCTTTCACGTATGCTTGTTCTGACTTGTTTAGGTTAGCAATCGTGTCTAAACTTAACTGTGCCCCCGAGAGTTCACCAAGTCGGTTAACAAACTGGGCAGGAAGAAGCATGACATTGTGAGTGGAAAAGTATGCTTTGTTTTTTGAAATGAAATCTAAAGATGACGAAACCTGAAGAATCAGTTTTCCGTACTCTGAAACTGCGAATAAGCCGTCAGGTTGCCTTTCAACAAGCGCTGCCGTGGTTAAGCGTTCCAGTTGCCGAAAAGCTTCAGTGGCTGTAACATTTAATCGGCGAGCGATTTCCTGCATCTTCAATTTTTCCTTCTGAAGCAGCCTTAAAATGGCTAGTCTGCTTTCGCTGGCAAGCTCAAAAAACAGTTTATCTAAACCTGAATCTTCATCCATCTTTAGCACCAAACCTAACTTTTTCGCATCGACGTTAACAAATTAGCACCCAAGTCAAATAAAACTAATCACAATTCAGCCCCATAGAATTATCTGGTAAGGAAAATGCAAAGTCAAAACGGAAAAACACGGGGCTTCTATATCGAGTTGAAAACCAAAAGAAACCTCAAAAACATCACACTAACCGACAATTCGGCAGAAAGCTTCCTTTTAGAAGGAACAATCGGTGAACTAGTCGCAGCAAAATTTACCGAAGGCATAATTTTTGAGGTTATTGGCACTGAAGGCGTTCTCCGTATTGACTTATGCGAAAGAGAAATACAAAAAAAAACCAGAAAACCTCGGAGGTGACAATTAATGAGTAAAGCATTAATCATTTACGGAACCCGATACGGTGCAGCAGCCAGCACAGCTGAAGAAATAGCAAAAACCCTGAGGCAAGATAAGGTTGAAACAAGAGTAGTCAATGCCAAAGAAGAAAAAGTAGACAATATCGCCGAGTATGACTTAGTTATCGTGGGCAGCGGGATTCAAATTAACAAATGGACAAGCGAACCTGAAAAATTTGTCAAAAAACACAAAAATGAACTTGCCAACAAAAAAGTCGCATTTTATGTGTGCTGCGGCTCAGCAACTTCGCTAACAGGTGAGGCGGCTGAAAAAGTAAAAAACAAGTATCTTAATGAAAAAGCCGCAGGTTTCGGTTTAGAGCCGGTCGCTTATGGCTTCTTTGGGGGCGTTCATAACTTCAACAAGGTGCCATGGTGGGCTAAAAGAGCCTTGGAAGCTGAAAGACCAAAAGTTGAAGCAACAGCTAAACAAATTGAACCCGGAATCTATGACACACGTGACTGGAATGTTATTCGGGGCTGGGCAAAAGATTTAGCAAAAAGCCTCTAGGCTTTAGAGCAAATCAGTACTGCTGTACCAGCCGTTGTCAAAGTTTGAACGGGAAAGAATGTCTTCCGGCTTTGCCGCCTTTTTTATTCCCAAATAATTCTGAGGCTGCTTAGTGTTTTTTGTTAAACGTAAAATCACTTCAGAGAGAGTTTCAGAGCCTTTCTTTTCTCTTATTAGGGCATTGTAGGCTTCTTGAGTAATCGTGATTGTTTTACCGCTAAACATGCAA
>JAWRIR010000059.1:0-18585 GCA_040268405.1 Thermoproteota archaeon
TCGTTTCGCATAAGGCAAGGTTTCAGTTTTCCATCGCTGGTAACGCGCAGTCTTGTGCAGTGCATGCAGAAATCAGTGTTTTCAATCGGATGCACTACTTCCACGGTTACGTTGGGCAAATGATAGATTAGGCGGTTATGCATAAAGCGGCGTTGCTCGACTTGGATGGCTTTTTGGCGTAGCATTTCTTCTTGGTCTTCAAGCCCACGGTGATGCATTGAATAGTACGTGTCGCTGACGTTTACTGGGTCAAGCTCGATTAACTGCAAGATTATTCCCATTTTTTGGGCGTAAGCAATCATGTCTGGAACATCTTGCACGTTGACGCCTTTGAGAATAACCATGTTTAGCTTGACGGGGTTAAATCCTGCTTCAACAGCCGCCTTGACCCCAGCCAATGCCCTGTCAAGGTTGCCCCTCGTCAACTTATGATAGGTCTCAGGGTTCAGTGACGCCAAACTGATGTTAATTCTTTCCAGCCCGCACTCATGCAGCTGCTTTGCGGTGTCTGCAAGCATCAAACCGTTAGTGGTCAACGACAGGTCTCTTAGGTTGGGAATATCGGAGATGCCTTTTACGATTTGGCATATGTCACTGCGCATTAAGGGTTCGCCTCCTGTAAGCTTAATCCGTGTAATTCCCAAGTCGACAGCGATTTTGGCGATACGCACGATTTCTTGTACAGTCATTATTTCTGCAGAACTGTTTGCACGTTCAACTTCTCCTTCCCTGTGGCAGTATGTGCAGTGGTAATTGCATCTCTGGGTAACGGAGATTCTTAAATTTAGAAGAGGTCTGCCGAAGTTATCCTCTAGTCTCATCGCGTTTCACGTGCATGTTTGACGATGTGAGGCGACTCGGGCAAAATAAGTTTTTCCACCGCAGTCTTCACAGCGTTAGGGGAACCTGGAATGCAGAAAAACGCTTTACCCCCCGATACTCCTGCAACTGCCCTAGACAACACCGCCGCGGGACCTACCTCGTCAAAACTGATGCATCTGAAAAACTCGCCGAAACCCGGCAAAGTCTTCTCCAACAGTGGCGAAACCGCCTCAATCGTCACATCCGTCGGAGTGATACCTGTGCCGCCTGAAAAGATGATAACGTCTAAATCGGATGTAGTTAAGCAGTCCTCAAAAGCTTTAGCAATCATCGCTTTATCGTCCAAAATAATTTTTTTACGCAGCACGCTATGTCCTGCTGACTGGACAAGGTTTTGAATTGTGTCGCCGCCCAAGTCCGTAACGTTTTCACCTTTCTCCATTTGATGATAACGTGACGTGCTGCAAATGTAGATTGCAAAGTTAAGTTTGGTTGGCGCGTGCTCTTTGTGCTGTTTTGAGGTTTCACTCATACAATCAAACCTGCTTAAACTTGCGGACAACATGAATATTCTGGATTGCCGTCGAAGGGTATTGCCCGCTGGCGTCTTTTTCGTACTGTTTTGTCATATCCCAAACTGTCAACAGCGCAGTTGACACCGCTGCGAGTGCTTCCATTTCAACTCCTGTCTGTGCACGGGTTTTAACTGTTGCTGATACTTCGACGGTTGTTTCGTTGACTACTTTAGGATAAACTTCTACGTTTGTGAGCGGCAAGGGGTGGCAGAGTGGGATTAGTTCGCTGGTTTTTTTAGCAGCCAATATTCCTGCGATTTTTGCAGTGTAGAGTGGGTCGCCTTTTGCGATTTTGCCTTCTTGGATGCGTTTTACGGTTTCAGTTTTTAATGTGATTGTGCCTTGAGCGGTTGCTTCTCGTAGAACTTCAGCTTTTCCAGAAACATCAATCATCGCCATAAATGGTGCCTCTAAGGTTTACTTTGTTCCCACACTTGTATTAGGTTTTGCACAGCTTTTGCTTTTTCAGATGCTAAATTGAAGCTGTATAGGCGGATTCTGCCATAAGTGTACTGTTTCAAGATGCCTTCGCCCTCCAAAAGTCTCAGGTGCTCGTCAGTAACGGTGTAATTCATTTTGATTCGCCGTGCAATATCTGAAACGTTAAGCTGCCCAAGCTGAAAGAGCAGTTTTAGAATTTTCATGCGTGGTTTTGACGAGAAAACTTCTTCAAGCTCCATCGCAGTCACCTAGCGCTCCATAGCCAGCAATGTGCTTAACTCGTGCTCAAGTTCTCCTGCTGGAACCGCTGGCAAAGAAACCATAGTTGAACGTCCCCTTGAAGAAGCCGCGCCAACCTCAGTTTTCACAATTCCTAAAGACGCAAACCTTTGTAGGTACTTCCAGAGTTGCGTGTGGCTGTATGGTTTTTCCTCGTACTCTTCGCAGATGACGCCGTATGCTTCCTCAATCTCCGCAAGCGTGGCAAATGCTTCCTTATTTTCTTTAAAGAAGCGGGCAACTGCGAGCAATAGCATTTTTTCGTGCAGTCCTAAGCCGCCGAGTTCGCTGCGTTTGACTGTGGGTATGATGGCTGAGACTGCTTGCCGTACAAACTCGGGCTCAACGCGTTCCGAGTCTTGGGCATCCGCGTATTTGCCGCTACGCCAAAGCAGTTCGATGCCGAAACGCGCGTTTCCTGTCTCGGTAGCGGCGAGTTCAGCGATTAAGCCTACAACGTCTTCGGGAACAGCGGCGAGTTCAAAAGCTAACTTTACACGGTCATTAAGAATGTCCGTCAAAGGTTCCTTACCATAACGCTCAAGGCTGACTATGTTTCTTTGCAGTGTGCTTCGGGCACTATCATCCAACGCCTTAAGTGGCGAGAGGTCTCTTTGAATAAAGATGAATGAAATCCGTTGGGGCTTGCCCTGTTGCATCTCCTGCAACCGCGTTAGCTTGTAGACGGCGTCTGAGCCTTCTTTTTCGATTAGGCTGTCAAACTCGTCGAGCGCCAAAATCACAAACGCTTGCTCCTCCTCAAGCACTTGCAGTAGGGTTTTGAGGATTTCTTCGGCTGAGTAGCCGCGTGCTGGAAAGTTTGGTTGGAATACGGTTACGGCTTGGTGTAGGATTGGGGCGAGGTTTCCGCGGTATTCGCGGCAGTTTACGTGGATGTAGCGGAATTTGATGCCTTTTTTGCCTACTTCGATGCTGATGTTTTTGCCAAAAGTTTGGCATAGCGCGGTTTTTCCTGTGCCTACTTCGCCGGTGACGATGACGCGTTGTGCCATTCGGTCGGGGTACCGTGTGAGGAAGCTGAAGAATTCCATTAGCAGGCGGTTTTCGCGGTCTCTGTGGGGCATGCGTGTTGGAAGGTAGTTTATGTCAAGTTTTGATTCGTCTTTGAATACGCTTTGATGAGACATCACTCAAACTACCTCCTGTTAGTCTGATTGTTGCTTTTACTGTTTAGACGACTACGCCTAATAAATCAATATACCTCTTTTTCGTAGAATACTGACCCTCAAGAAGTTCATTTAGCCAATAATTTTGAATCTCTTTTCTTAAAGTCACTATGCGGAAGAATTGGCTTTTAAAATTTTTAAAAAAGTGAACCCATTTTTTGAGGATTTCTTTGTGTATTTTTTTGGACGTACACAACTTGATAGGAACTCTAAATCAACTGTTAATTAGGATCAGGCAATGGCGCTTAAGTTTCGCAGACAGAACACTTTAAAAGTCAAACATTTCGTGTACCGAAACAAAGTAAGACGCATTTTAAATCGTAAACCACTTATTCCATACTTGGAGGTTCATCTGGCCGATCACTGCAATCTTAACTGTCAAGGCTGTGGTCATTTTTCTCCGTTTGCAGACAAGCATTTTGCTGACATAAACACTTTTAGTGAAGATTTAAAACGTGTTAGTCAACTGGTTTCTAATGTCGGAATCATTAGGTTGTTAGGCGGCGAACCCTTATTACATAAAGAAATAGCCTCATTCATACGTCAAACAAGGCGACATTTTCCACATTCGAATATTCGTATTGTTAGCAACGGAATATTATTGCAAAGTATGCCCGAAACTTTCTGGAAAACTTGCCAGGAAAACAACGTTGCTATAGACTTAACAATTTATCCGCCTTTTGTAAATAAAAAAGACGCGTGGATTGATTTAATAGAAAAATATGGCTTAGAGGTTACCGCTTCAAATGTAACTAACTTTTTTGATTTTGTCAATGCAGATGGGAATTCTGAACAAGAACACAATTTTAAAATGTGTAGAAAATGGCTATATTGCCCAATGCTCAGGGAGGGCAAAATTTTTGTTTGTGCACTACCTGCGTTGGCAAGTTACTACAATTCAAAACACAACACGCAGATTCCTACAAAGGATTATTTGAACATCTTCCGTTCTGACATCGATGGATGGGATATTTTTTCTAAAATCAACAGTAGCGCTGAAGCATGTAGGCATTGCACTGCTGGCTGGAAAAATCCGCCCAGTTTCCAATGGACTCAGACGTTGCCAGATACAAATTCAAAAATACACATAGAAACAGACCTAACTTGTTATAATGAAGAACCTATTGTAGCGTAAAAAACCTGCTATACTGTTTCGATTGTTATTCCATTGGCTATTATCAATGGATTTATAATTTGGCAAAAGAAAACATCTGGTAAAATGTCTCCATCTTTGCTTTTTTGCTTTGTCTACCTGCTAATTTGTTTTTGAGTTTCAGAAAGGTTTTTCCATACAGAGTATTATATGATGAAAATTAAGGCAGGAATCGAAAATAGCAGAAATGAACACTAAAACTGGGAAAAACGTTACAGTTGGGCTTATTCAAACCACGGTTTCAGAAGACATGACAGCTAACTTAAAAAAAACTCTTGCCAAAATTGAGGAAGCCGCACAAAAAGGCGCCCAAATCATTTGCCTGCAAGAACTTTACCGCACACGCTACTTCCCACAAGAAGAATGCCAAGACGCAGCCAAATACGCTGAAACTATCCCTGGCGAATCCACCACAGCTTTTGCTGAATTGGCGAAAAAGTACAAAGTCGTCATAATCGTGCCCCTATTCGAACGTTTTGAAGGCAAATTCTACAATTCCGCCGTCGTCATTGACGCAGACGGAACACTCCTTGACACTTACCACAAAATTCATGTCCCACAAGACCCCCTGTTTTATGAACAAAACTATTTCGAACTGGGCGATTTAGGCTACAAAATCTACGAGACAGCCTACGCAAAAATTGCTGTGCTCATCTGCTATGACCAATGGTTCCCTGAAGCCGCAAGAATCTGCACACTAAAAGGCGCCGAAATCATCTTTTACCCAACAGCAATCGGCTACATCAAAGACCACACCTCAGCCGACGGCGACTGGCATGACGCTTGGAAAACCGTCCAGCGTGGACACGCCATCACAAACGGCATACACATAGCCGCTGTCAACCGTATCGGCGAAGAAGGTGAACTTGAGTTTTGGGGTGGCAGCTTTGTCTGCAACGCGTTTGGAGAAATTCTTGCAGAAGCAAGCGACAAAGAAGAAACAATAATCACCAAAGTTGACTTGAATTTTAATAAGCGGATTCGTGATGGTTGGGGTTTCCTTAGAAACAGGCGCCCAGACACTTACAAGCCCTTGACCGACCCGCTTTCATTAGGGACTCCTGTTGAGCAGGGTTACCGTATGCCTGCCGAATGGGAAAAACATGACGCCATATGGCTAAGCTGGCCACACGACCCCGTAACCTTCCCAGACTGCGTCGACAAAGTCGAAGAAACATACGTCCAAATAATCAAAGAAATCCACACAAGCGAAAACGTCAACCTATTCGTAAAAGACGAAACCATGAAACAAAAAGTCACCCAACTGCTTCAAGACGTAGGGGTTGATTTTGGCAAAATCCGTTTCTTCATGTTTGAATACGCTGACGTTTGGTTCCGTGACTACGGGCCAACCTTCGTAATTAATGACCAGCGAAAGCTTGCGATGGTTAACTGGATTTTCAACACTTGGGGCGACAAATACGATACCTTGCTAAAAGACAAAGACATCCCCCAAATAATCAACCAAACCCTAAAGCTGCCATGTTTTAGGCCACGCATTGTTATGGAAGGCGGCTCAATTGACGTTAACGGCAAAGGCACCCTACTCACAACAGAGCAGTGCTTGTTGAACCCAAACAGAAACCCTGACATGACACGCGCAGACATAGAAAAATACCTAAAAGACCACCTCGGCATCACCAACTTCATATGGCTCAAAAACGGCATCTGCGGAGACGACACCGACGGACACATTGATGACCTTGCGCGATTCGTAAACCCAACAACAATTGTCTGCGCCTACGAAGACGACCCAAACGACGAAAACTACGCTGCACTAAACGCCAACTACGAACTCCTCACAGAAGCAACCGACCAAGACGGCAATTACCTCAACATAATCAAACTACCCATGCCCGGAAACGTCAGCGGATGCGACTGCAGACTACCAGCAAGCTACACAAACTTCTACATAGGCAACACAAAAGTGCTCGTACCAATTTTCAACCACAAAAACGACGCCGTAGCCCTTCAGATTTTGCAGAAGCTGTTTCCAGACCGAAAAGTTGTTGGCATAAACTGCACGCATCTTGTCAACGGTTTCGGAACACTTCACTGCATTTCACAGCAGCAGCCAAGTAAAAGTCCTTAACTTGGCAAATTTTATATTTTTACACATTTAATGCTCAATTATGACAGTTGCGTGCAAGAGTTTCGCTTCGGCGTTCATTCTTAGTTTAATAGTTTCTTGCTTAATTTTGGTGAATCTGTCTTTTGCTTCTGTACCTAAGCCATTAGTTCCAGAATTTTCTGTCCAATATACTAATGATGCCGTGCAAGTGGTTATAAAAAACCAGCCGTATTCGTTTTCAAATGGTGGAATTAATTACCATCTTTACTATAATGTACGTGTAGATCCTCACTTTGGTTTAGGCTGGATGGAACGTTACCCATTAAAAACTGGAACTACTGGACCAAACAGTACTTTTTTAGAATATGTAACTGAACCTGAAAACTCTATCCAATCGGCTTCTGAGTACACAATTATCACTTTTCCAGTAAGTGCAGCCAGTAATGTTTGTGGTGAAGGTCAAAATGATTTTCAAGTCGAAGCAATAGTGGGTCATGACTCTCATATCTGGACGGCAACGCACGTTTTCTTTCCTGAATATGGCGGATATTCTGAATATGCAGTTGCCTGCGACGCCACAAGTGGCTGGAGCAATACAGCAACATTAAACCTTGGCGAAAACACCTCACCCAATCAAAAAACCGTCAGTCAAGAACAAACTGACCAAATTGACTTCATGGAAACCGGCTTGTTTGTGTCGTTAGGGGTATTTGCTGTTTTGCTTGCGGTAATTTCACTAATTCACAAAAAACAAAAAAGTTCTGAGTAAGCTTAAAGCTCGATAATTTTCGCTTCATTTTTTTCAGTGTCAAGCAGGGCAATTGTGGATTTGCCTGTTAGGTATCCGCATAGCTCGCCGGGGTTGATGATTAGGGTGTTTCCTCGTTGCTCTATGCCTGCATTGTGTGAGTGCCCATGCATGACAGCGTTAAAGCTTTGGCTGCCGATTAAGGCAAACAACAGTTCTGGCTCGTCTCCATGTAGTAGGGCGATTTTGTAGCCATTTGCGTCTATTTGTGCAAATCTGCCGTGTGCTTCGCAGTTAGGGGTTTCGTTGAACCGTTTTTTGAGCAGTTCGTGGTCTCCGTCGTTGTTGCCAAATACGCCGATGAGTTTGCAGTTTAAGGCTTTGAATTTGGCGAGGGTGAAGGGTGAGCAGTAGTCGCCTGCATGCAGTACTAGTTGGGCGCCGGCGGTGTTTAGGTGTGTTACGGCTTTTTCTATTTGTTGTAGGTTGTCGTGGCTGTCTGAGATTAAACCGATTAGCATAAGGTGTCACTTGTTGGTGTTGGTTTGCGGGAAAATATAGTTTTTTGTTTGGCTCTTTGTGGGTGGTATTCCGAATTCGGAATATTTTGTCGTGTGAAACAGGACTTAATATAGTCAACGTGGAAGAAACCTATAGAACAATAATCTGAAAGAGGAAACCTGAAAAATGAACCCCATATTCCCCCTTGAAGAAAAAAGCAAAAGAAGAGACAAACTATCAATAATCGCAGAAATAATCGAAATCGCCAAAGAAGGTGCATTAAAAACCCAAATCATGTACCGAGCAAACCTGAGCTTTGCACAACTCGGAGAATACCTAACCTTCATGTCAAGCACTGACCTGCTCGAAAAATTTAACGACTCCGGACGAGAAGTCTACGGTGCAACTGAAAAAGGATTAAACTTCCTTGAAAGACACAGCGAACTTGTCGAGTTAATAAATGGTTGCGAAACTGGTAAAAACGGCGTTAAAATCCCAAAAAAGCTCTTAGTAAGAAGAAATTAGCCTTTAACGAAGATATTCTCTTACTTTCTGTTTTAACTCTGGGAACTCTTCAAGCATAGCTTTTATTATTTGAAACTGAATTTCTGTGCGGTCTTCCATTTTGTGTCTTCTTCTGCTGCGTTTTATTGTGTTTTTATACTAAAGCTGCTATAAGTCTTATTTAAGACTTATTCACTGATTGCTTGAAAAAACACTAAATTATGCTAAAACCTTTTCAACTAAAAAGATTTTAGTGCAGAAGGCAACTCAGACAAACTCTGGATGATTGCATCTGGCTTGAACTTTTCAAGAGTCTCCTCAAAACGGCGCCTAATATACACCGCTTTCATGCCAACAGAGTGAGCGCCAGCAACATCAGCATCCGCCGTGTCACCAACAAAAACTGCTTCACTGGCAGAGAGTCCTAACGAATTTAGGGTGTTTTGGAAAATGTCAGGACTGGGCTTACGCCTGTTCACTTCGCCAGACACCACAACGGTCTCGAACATTCTGTTTATCCCGTTAGTTTTCAGCACACTGTGTACGCCTTCAGGTATTGCAAAATTGGAGATTATGCCTAACCTGTAGTTGCCCTGTAAGTTTTGCAGAACAGGTTTTGTGTTGTCATCAATTTTTACGTTGTTTAGAAATTCTTGACAGAACTCCCAAGTAGCTCCAGTCACAACTGGGTCTCTATCATCAAGATTATGCCCTAAAAGCTGTAACGCGTTTTTGATTCTTACGTTGAAGTGGGGTTCTTCAAGGTTCACGTCTGCGTTGGCGTAGAGTTCGTCACGTGCCTTTATGTATGCTTCACGGAATGGTTCAAAAGCAACGTTCACTCCATGGGTTGCAATGTAGTTGTACATGCGGACTACTGCGTGATTGTAAAATTCGTAATTGCCGTTAATGAGCACCAAAGTATCGAACATGTCAAACAATACGGCTTTAATCTGCATCGTCTTAATTCCTAAAAATCAACCCTTCCTTAACATTTAAAATCTTATTGCTCAAAAATCTGGCTTTTTATGGCGTTTATAGTCTCTATTACGAATTTGCGGCGATTTGCCATCTGTTAGGGGTTGCTTAACCGATTTTTTTGAGTATTATATCAAAATCGGCGTTTCACAGGGTAAAGATTATATCTGTTAAGTAAACCTTGTACTTTTTCATCATTAGGATATAAGGCGCGTAACATGGATTTAACGCAGAAAATCCTTGAGCTTAAAAAAGAGAAGAAAGCAATAATTCTCGCACACAACTACGAGCGTCCAGAAGTCCAAGACATAGCAGACTACGTCGGCGACAGCATAGAGCTCAGCCGCAAAGCTATGCAAGAAAAAGACGCTGAAATAATTGTGTTCTCTGCCGTGGACTTCATGGCTGAATCTGCCGCAATCCTGAATCCACAAAAAAAGGTTCTCTTACCATGCACTGGCGCACGTTGCCCAATGGCTCAAATGCTAACGGTCGACGAAATAAAACGCGTCAAAGCCCTCTATCCAAATGCGCCTGTAGTAGTTTACGTTAACACTTTAGCAGCTGCAAAAGCATGCAGTGACATATGCTGCACCTCTGCCAACGCGGTTCAAGTAGTTGAATCTCTAAACGCTGACACCGTTCTGTTTGGCCCCGACCGCAACCTTGGCGAGTATGTTGCTGAAAAAACTGGAAAAAAAATTATTCCAATCCCTGAATGGGGTTTCTGCCCAACACACCTGCTGTTCCAACCGGAAGACATTGCGGTCTTAAAGATGCAGCATCCTGACGCTGTTGTTATGGTTCATCCAGAATGCAGCAGTGAAACACGCAAAGTCTCAGACTTTATCGGTAGTACTTCAAAAATGTGCAAGTTCGCCAAAGAATCAAACGCTAAAAAATTCATTGTAGGCACAGAAGATGGCATCATGCACCGTCTACGAAAGGAAAACCCTGATAAAGAGTTCCTTCTTGCTTATGACGGCGCGATTTGTCCCAACATGAAGTTGACAACGCTTGAACGGATTTATGCTTCGTTGAAAGAAGAAAAGCATCTTGTTAAAATTCCGGAGCCGGTTGCTGTTAAGGCGCGGGCTTCTTTGGAAAAGATGTTTGAAGTAAAAAGCTAAACGTTTTAGACGTTTACTATCATTGCTTTGAGGATTTTTACTCCTCTTCTTGTTGCGAGTTCATCGCTTAGGTGCCTTATTTCTGAACCTTTACCTTTTACCGCAATAACTTCCAAGCAGTCGTGTTCGCCAAGGTGTATGTGCATCGTGGATGAAATTAAGTCTGAGTGGTGGTGTTGGGCGTCTGTTAAGTCGCTTTCCAAGTTGCGCACGTCGTGGTCGTAAACCATGAGGATTACGCCGGTTTGGTTGGCGGTTTCTTCTTTTAGCCATTTACGTTCGGAAACAAACAGTCTTACTGAGTCTTGGATGGCTTTGCTGCGGCTTTCATAACCCATAGTGTTTATGATTTCGTCGAAATCCTTAAGCAAGTCAGGAGGAAACGTTACACCTACACGGACAATTTTAGACATTGTTGGTCAAAACAATGATAGCGTTAATAGGCTAAAAGCTTTTATATCAACCAGCCAGACAAAAAATTAAGTTTTGCTTTTTGTTTTCTTGCTGTAGGGTGTCCAGCGGTATTTAGGATTTGACCCTTTAAATTTTTCACCTTGAAAACCGCACGCGTAACATTTTCCGTCATGAACTGACATCAAATCGCCGCATTTTGGGCACTTGTATTTTTCCGTTTGACCCTTAAGGAACTCGTCTATGCCTTTTTCTTTAAGCATCTTCAGGTTTTCAACCATGCTCATCCCATAACGGGCGCTATAGAGCCGGTCTATTCTCTGCAAGTTTTCACAGGGCATATCTGGGCATTCATAACAGAAACGGTACTGTTTGCTTCGGATTTTTTCGCAGTCTCTCTTGATGAAGGCGCAGTTCTTGTTTCTTGCAATGCACCCTTGGCAGTGGGAGATTTTGCCTTTTTCGTAGGGTACGTTGCGTGAATAGGCAAGATATGCTTTGCAGATTCCACAATTCATCCCGCAAGGCGCAATCAAGTCAACTGTAATCGAGTTATCAGGCATGTTTTGTATTGACTGCAAAATGCTAATTAACTTTTTTGTAGCTTAAAAATCAATTTGGAATAAAATTTATTTACATATAATGCAGAGTTGTCTAATATTGGAGAGGCAAACTGTTGGTTAGTGTAGAACTAAAAATGGAACGTTTCAAAACGCTTCGTACCGCCAACGTTCAATCGCAAGCAGTAAATCCCGAAGAGGATGGATTAAAAAAAATTTTGGAATTCGCCAAAAACAATGGTTTAACAGGCAAGCCGGGTGCACGTTTGTTTGGACGAAACTTTTACCCTACGAGTCAGCCTGAACCTCACGGTTACGAATACTACCTAACCATTGAAGAAGACGTTAAACCCTCAAGCGAAGTAGTAGTCCGAAACATATCTGAAGGACTCTACGCGACGTTGCGAGTTAAAGGTGTGGCTGAAATTCCCGGAGGTTGGAAGGCACTGTTTAGCATGGTGGAATCTGCAGGTTACAAGCAAGCAGGCGTGATAAGGCGTGTTTATGGTTGGGTAACCGCTGGGTTTGAAGAAATCGTCAACTGGCAACAACAAGCCAACCCAAATGAATGGGTAATTAATCTGTGGCTTCAGCTTAAAGAGTAACCAAGTGATTGTACAGATTTTTCAGGGATAATTCTTATTTACCGCGTCCGATAAACTTTCATCCTTGAGGATACAAAAATGGTAAAGATGGATTTCGGTGGCGTCCAAGAAGATGTCATCACCCGCAACGAATTCACAGTAGAACAAGCTCAAAAAATTCTTAAAGACGAAGTTGTCGTCTCACTCGGCTACGGCATTCAAGGCGCAGCCCAATCACTTAACATGAGAGACAACGGCATAAAAGTAATCATTGGACAAGAAAAAGAAGGCATATTCAAGAAAGACTGGGATAAAGCAGTAGCAGACGGATGGGTTCCAGGCGAAAACCTATTCCCACTTGACGAAGCAGCCAAAAAAGGCACAATCAAAATGTTCCTACTCACAGACGCCGCACAAAAAGCAGTCTGGCCAAGAGTAAAAGCCACCCTCAAAAAAGGCGACGCACTCTACTTCAGCCACGGCTTTAGCATAGTCTACAAAGAACAAACAGGCGTTATCCCACCAGCAGACATTGACGTTATACTAGTTGCACCAAAAGGCAGCGGCACCAGCGTCAGAAGAAACTTTGTCGACGGCAGCGGCATTAACTGCAGCTTCGCAGTCCACCAAGACGCAACAGGCAAAGCCTCAGACCGCGCCAAAGCACTGGGCATCGCAATCGGCGGAGGATACTTGTTCCCAACCACCTTTGAAAAAGAAGTTTACAGCGACTTAACAGGCGAACGCGGAACCCTAATGGGTGCACTCGCAGGCATACTTGAAGCACAATACAACACACTTCGCGCAAACGGTCACAGCCCAAGCGAAGCATTCAACGAAACAGTAGAAGAACTCACACAAAGCCTCATCCGTCTAGTCGACGAAAACGGCATGGACTGGATGTACAACAACTGCAGCGAAACAGCACGCATCGGCGCACTCCGCTGGAAAGAACGCTTCCGCAGCGCAACACAACCAGTATTTGACAGCCTATACGAATTAACCGCAGCAGGCGAAGAAACCCGCATCGTTCTTGAAAAGAGCAAAGGCGCAGACTACAAGCAAAAACTTGCTGACGAACTAAATGCTATGGGCAACAGTGAAATGTGGCGTGCAGGCAAAACCGTACGTTCACTACGTCCAAACAAGCAAAAGAAACAATAAACCCCTTTTGGGCTTTTTTGCCCACTTAACTTTTTATTTACTTTAACTTCTCTTTAGCAAGCGAGGTTACAGGTTTGATTTTCAAGAAAGAAGACGCCGTAAACATAGAGAAGAATGGCGTTAAAATGCGCATTTACAACAGTAAAGAGCAGTGTCCGCAGGCAGCGGTGGTTTTTCAGGAAACCGAAACAGGACATGCCGAAGAGTTCCTACACAAGGAAAGCTACTTCATTTTCTACATTATCGAAGGCAGTGGCACATGGTACATTGAAGACAAACCGCACGAGGTTAAAGCTGGTGACGTGGTTATTATTCCGCCCAATACGCGGTTCTATTATAAGGGAAAACTGCGGCAGGTTTGCGTTACTTCGCCAGCATGGACGGCAGAACAGGAACAGCACATCAGAAACCTCCAGTTTTAAAGTTTTCACCAACCTATTTGGATCCTATTAGAAACTCATTGCAGAAACCTATAGGGGGTAGGTGCTATTGGCGCTTTTTCAAGTCATTAGCATGTTAAAAAACGGTAAAAACCCAGTTTTAGGGCTGCTCACTTTTTATAGTTGAGCAATTGAATGATACCGAACACCACAAGAGACCATCTATGGATGCAGCTTCCGTAATTTCCGTATCAATCTTTGTTGGTACACTGTTTTTGATGATTAGGCGTCCAAGAGGCATCCGGCTTGGTTTAGCGGCAGGCATCGGCGCATTGGCTTCTCTACTTTTGGGCACGGTGGCTTTTGGGCAAGCTTTGCAGTCTTTCATGGACATTTGGGACGCCGCACTCGCATTCATCGGCATCGTCGCGTTGTCGGTAACTTTGGATGCGATGGGCTTCTTCAAATGGGCTGCGCTTAAAGTCGTCAAGCTGGCAGGCGGCAACGGTTTAAAACTGTACTTTTACGTTTCACTCCTAACCGCGGCAGTCAGCATCCTGTTCGCGAACGACAGTGCTGTCCTGATTTTAACGCCGATTGTGCTGGAAATTGTGACTTGCCTAAAAATTGGTGAAAATGGCAGGTTAGCTTACCTGTTTTCGGCTGGTTTAATCGCTGACACCGCAGCAATGCCCTTAATCACCAGTAACCCCGTCAACATTGTTAGCGCGGACTATTTCCATTACAGCTTCATAGACCACCTAACCCTAATGAGCCTCGTCGCTGTAGCGACCATAAGCACGAGCATGCTGCTTGTCTATGTGATTTTTAGAAAGAAAATCCCCAAAACCTACTCCCCCGAACTCGCCGAAAACTTCACACGAGGCACACAGCCAATCCCACGGAGTATTCTAAAAATCAGCATCGCCGCCCTAATCGCAGTCGATGTTGGCTACGTGATTGCCTCATTGATGCGCATCCCCGTCTCATTTGTTATCTGTGAAGGCGCAATCTTCCTAATCATCACCTACTGGGCAGCATTAAACCGGGGCTTCTTCCAAGCATCACAAGCAAAGAGCCTCAAAACTTTAGCTAAAGAAATCAACTGGGACATCGTCCTGTTTATGCTAAGCATCTTCATCGTTGTGCAGGGGCTGGAGCATGTGGGTTTAACTGAGTTTTTGGCGGGTGCACTTGTTTGGGGCAACTCTTTGCCCTCAGCGTTTTCAATTATCGTGCCCAGCCTGATGGTAACAGTCGGCGCCAGCTTCATGAACAACTGGCCAATGACCATACTGGGTTTGCTTTCCATTGAGCAGGCAGCAGCCACCGTCGCGTTAAGCAGCCCAGCCATGACAGGACTGGTATTCTCAAACATCATCGGCAACAATTTGGGACCGCACTTTTTCCCACTGGGCTCCTTGGCTATTTTAATGTGGCTTGAAACCATGCGGCGAAAAGGCGTAAACATCAGCCTCTGGAGCTACCTAAAAGTCGGCGCCGTGCTCTCCATCGTGGAAGTGGTGGTTGCGTCACTGGTTCTGTGGGCTGAAATAGCCTTGCTTGGGCTTCACTTATTCTAAAACGTGTTAGTTAGTTGGCTTTCAACTGTTTCAGGATTTCGCGATAAACCGTAAAAGCCGTTTCCTCGTTGTTTACGCCTTTGATTAGCATGCGTCCACCATTGAAAAGGCTGACTTCATAGTTGTCGTAACGGAACATCAACGCCAACTGAGACTTCAACTCTAACCTAAACAGTTGATTCACAACGGGATAAACCTCGTCAAGGCTAAGCTTAAGCGGGGCTTCAGGGTTAATGTTGGCGGTGTCTCTGCCGCAAAGCCAAACCAGCCGTTCGCCGCCCCCAATTTCCGAAACATCGCCGTGGCACACGGGGCAACAGGTGTTTTTGGCGATGTCGATGGTGGCGAAGTCCATGTCGTTGAAGTCGCATACCATTAATTTGCCTTTCAGCGTTGAGCCTATGCCTGTTAGGAGTTTGATGGTTTCCATTGCTTGCATGCTGCCTATGATTCCGGGGGTTGCGCCTAAGACGCCGCGGGTGTTACAGGTTTGCATTTGGGCATCTGAAATGTTAGGCATTAAACATTCAAGGCAGCCGGTTTCTGGCGGATTGAACACTGAAAGGTTACCTTCAATGCCGATTGCGGCGCCAAAAACGTAAGGCACTTTTGCTTTAACGCAGGCACGGTTCGCAATGTAACGGGTACGCATGTTGTCTAACCCGTCAACGACGCAATCCACGCCTTCAAGCAGACGCTCCACGTTACCAGCGTGCACGTTTTCCGTTGACGCTTCAACCGTAACAAGCGGGTTAACCTTTTGGAGGCGATTTGCTGCAGCTTCAGCTTTAGGATAATGCAGGTCAGCGGGTGTGTAAAGGATTTGTCTGTGTAGGTTGTGCGGTTCAATTGTGTCTTGGTCAATAACGCGGATGTAACCAACGCCAGCCAGCGTGAGATACAGTGAGGATACTGTGCCTAAACCGCCCACGCCCACAACCGCCACGCGAGCTTTAGCCAGTTTCTGCTGTCCCTCTTCACCCAACTCTTTAAGGGCGATTTGGCGACTGTAAAACTCTTTAGCGAAACCTGCTTTGTCTGTGGTGTCCATGCTTTGTGCCTGCCATTGTTGTGTTGTTAGTCGGTTTTATATTTGCCCTTTTTACTAAACTGACGTTCATAAATCTCTTTGACCTGCCCGATTGTGCTGGCTTGTTCCGGCGACTTCTCGTCTCTTATGCGGGTGATTCTGGCAAACCGTAGCGCCATCTGGCTGGGGTATTTGGGGCTTTGCTGAATTTCATTATACGCAACTTCCACCACGATTTTCGGCAAGACAATAACTCGGTGCCCTGCTTGGCTAACAGCCAAATCTTTAAGTCGCTTAGTCAAATCGATAATTTCTGCATCCGTTAAACCCTTGAAAGTCTTGCCAATTTCCAAAAACCTGCCTGTCTCTGGGTCACGAGCTGCAAGAAAATAGTCAGAGAGCCAGCCTTTGCGCCGTCCATACCCATATTCAGCAGCTGTAATTACAAGGTCTAAGGGTTCAAGAACCTGCTTAATTTTTAGCCAACGTTTTCCACGGCGACCCGGGGTGTAGGGGCTTTCAAGTTTTTTAGCCATTAACCCCTCATGCCCCGCTTTAAGTGCTTCTTGCAAGAATTCTTGGGCTCGGATTGGGTTGTCTGTGAGGATTTGTTGGCTTAACGGTATTGCGCCTGCTGTTTGGGCGAGTATTTGTCTGCGTTTTAGGTATGTGTGGGTGATTAGGCTCTCCCCGTTTAGGTACAGGATGTCAAATAGTATGAGTGTTAACGGAATTTTTTCTTGGGCTCCAGTTATATCTCGGGTGCGTTTGAAACGGCGCATCAAATGCTGAAACGCAATCGGGTAACCTGCAGCGTCAAACGAAACCACTTCGCCTTCAACAATGGCTGACTGCGCCGAAATGTTCCGTTTTACCACTTCAACGACTTCGGGTAGGCTGTCGGTTACGTTGGTTAATCGGCGGCTAAAAACACAAACCTCCCCCGCTTTAACGTGGATTTGTACTCTGGCGCCGTCATACTTGTACTCTAACGCTGAAACGCCATCCTGCTCTATCAATGCTTCCTGAACATTATCGGCTGTTTGGGCAAGCATCAACTGCACCGGACGGAAAACCTCGAAACCAACCTTTTCCAAGCCTTCGGCGCCTTTGGTTTTAAGGATGGCTGCAACTTCACCGATGTCCCCCAACACCATACTAGCATGCTGAACCGACTGGAGAGGCACGCTAAACGTTTTGGCGATGGCTTGCTCCATTAAACCTTCATGCAGCCCCGTACGCATCTCACCCGTAAACACCTTAACCAAATACTTAGTCTCCACTGGGGAAGCTTGACTTAGCAGGGTAGTGATTAATCGTTCTTTTCTTTCCCTTGCACCAGAACCATTTGCTTGCGCAATAGCTTCAAAAGTGAGCCTGACCTCAGTAATCGTAAGCGGCTGCGCTAAAAGCTGAGTCTGCCTTCTTGTTTTCGAGGTTTCAAGCAGATTTTTTGTGGCTGAACCAATATCGCCTGTTGCTGCCATGGCGGTTTGGAAAAGGCTCCCGTCAAAACTTGCTATGGTTTGCAGACTGTGGACGATGGTTGACCAGTTTACGTCGAGGGTTTTTTGGCTGTGTTTTGGGAAGGCTCGGGCAATCATCAAGTTGACTGATGGTTCCAATTCGTCAGCGTTTAAGGTTTTAAGGAAGTCTGCTACTTGCTCGATGATTTCGAGGCGTTTCTTTGTGGCTTCAACTTTTTCAAGCATTTCAGAAAGGGCTTTGAATGTGGTGGGCATTTTTTCCTAAAACTTCTCTTTTATGATAAGGTGTTTTAGGCATTAAATGATTGCCGTCACATTCACTTTCACTGACCCCTCCCCTGTTGAGGATTGTTGTTTCTTCGATGCTTTAAATAGGCAAAAACGGCGTAACAGGTTTTTGTGAAGTAACAATGCAAAAACTAATGCTTAAACCAGCAATGGCGCAAACACAAACATCAAATCTACAGTTAACTTTTAACGTGCAGGACTTAGACGAGCTTTTCCCAGGATTCCAAACTGGCGATTTCGCTGTCCTTTATGGCTCTCAATCCGTTACTTCTCTAATATCCCAGCTTTGCGTTAGAGCACATTTACCCGCAAAACTTGGCGGCTTAGAAAGCAAAGTAGTCTTCATTGATGCAGCAAACAGCTCCTCACTATCCAGTATTCTTCAAGCAGCTGAACTTCAACAAATTGAACCCCAAACAATACTGGGACAAGTCAAAAACTTTAGAGCCTACACAGCCTACAAACTTCATTCTCTTATAATGGACAAACTCGAAGAGGCAGTGGAAGCATCACAAGCAAAACTCGTAGTAATATCTGACATCATCTGTCCATTCTTAAACGAGAGTGTAGATGACCAAGAAGCACGAACCGCATACAACCAAATAATGAATTACCTCTCAAACTTCGCAAGAACACACGGCATAATCATAGTCGCAACCTGCCAGCCTCATGAAAGCAACAGCCGAAACAGTACACTTCAAGAAATAAC
>JAWRIR010000060.1:0-14636 GCA_040268405.1 Thermoproteota archaeon
AGTACCTGAAATCACGGTTAAAACTGAACCAGTTAAAGAACCTAAAGAGAAAAAAGGATTCTTTAGTTTTCTACGAAGAAAACCTAAACCTAAGCTTATCAAAGCAAGTCAATCTGAAGCTAAAATTGAAAGCACCTTAGGCGACATTCAAGTTAATGTAGACCAGCCACTTGCAGCACCAGATTTGACTGTTAATCAAGCTGAAACACAAGTCATTACAGAGCAAGTTGCTGTTGAGGAGCCAGTTGTGGAGAACTTGCAGGCGGAGACTTTGGAGCCTGAAAAAATTGAACAACAGCATCTTAATGCTCAGGCGCCTTTTTTTGACGGGATAGTTCACATCGGCAAATTCACCAAATCCACGTCACCTTTTGCGCAAAAAGCTGTTTTATCTATCGGCGAATACCCCGTTCATTTGCTGATGAAAAGCCGTTTTGCAAGTAAGCCCGACGGCGTATTACCCTTGTTTATTGACAAATCCAGCAAAGACATAATAAAAGATAGCAATAACCAAATTGACCCAGAACACATTATTGGGTTAGATACAGAGTTAGATGCTCACTTCTGGTTTAACATACTACCAAACGTTTCAAGTGACAGCCCATTTGTGGCAAGATTCGAAAGCAGACCCATCAAACAACTCCGAAGAGCCCTTATCGTGGCGTCAATATGGGACGGAGTTGGCAGCGCATTGTTGCCCACAATGGTTTCACAGTTTAATGAACGCAACGTAAGCTCAGCAGCTTTAGCATTTTTCCCGTCTAAGGTTCAGTCTTTAGAAAGCCAGTTTAACGCTTTTGCAGCTGTAGGAAAATGCGCTCTGTTAGGTTCAGCCCCAATTGTACTGTTGGATAGAGAAAGCATAGAAAACTATCTCGGGGTAGACCGAAAAGGAAACATGATAAAAGGCACAGCAGTAGTCAATTACCTTGTTGACATGATGCTGGCAAGAGAAACACTTGTCGACGAATTTACCGAATTATCCAAAACTTTTGATTCAACCATCTTTACACTGATGCTCGGCACAGGCGCAAGCCTACGCGTGTACGGTTCAATCGAAAACATACTCGACACGTTACTGTTTAAACAGTGCCTGTCATTTGACCTGTCAAGCGCTGAACTATTATACGTTCTAACACGTGTACCGTATCATCTTAAAGAAAAAGTGCCCCGTGGAAAAATCGAAATGGCCGCAGCCAACTGGTTTAAAGACAAAGCCACCCTTAAATCCATCCACGTTGCAGAGCCAGTGTACGTCGAAGACAACAGCGACCGCATAGACATCGCATTATTCGTAGGCGGCTTTAACACAGCAAAAATATTCGGCGCCATAGAAAAGAAAGTTAACACCATGAAGAACAAGGCAGTCAAAAACGGTTTCGTACAAGATGATGAATGGAAAGAAATAGTTAAAAAATTAACAAGTTAAAAAAGTTGGGAAAGCGTAAAGCTTTCTTATTGTTTCTTTGTGTTGCCGTTGCCGTTTAGGCTTTTTACCATGCCGTTTTGGCCGTTGATTTCTTTGATGACTTTGGTTGCGTTGACGCCGTGTTCGAGTAGGTAGCTTCGTGATAGGTGTCTTTCGAAATCGTTTGATTTGGTGTAGAGTAGTTGCATTTCGTCGAAGGATTCCATGTCTTCGGGTTTTCCTCTTCCGCCGACGACGAGGATGCTTGTGGTCCATGGTTCGCGTGAATCGATTAGGCGGACGGTGATGGTTCTTGAGACTTCGCTTGTCACGTAGCCTGCAAGGGCAGTGTAGACTTCTTGAGACATGTCTTCTGTCCACATGTTTGGTGGAGTTGACACTGTTACCCAAATGTAGTCTGTCTTGTAGCTTGGCTTGTAACCCATTATGCTTGGTGTCTTGAATGCGCGGACTACGCTTTTTATGTAGTCTTTGAAGTGATCCATGTCAAGAATGTCGCGGAAGATTACGTCACGTGTTAAGGTGTCTTCTTGTTCTGTTACGATTTTGAAGAGTATCTTGCGTTGTTCTTGTTCTGTTAATTCAGCGTTTTTCTCAAAGTACCGTTTAGGTTTAACAATAGCTGCAAGGCGTTCGTCATAATCGTCTTGTAAGTCAACGATTTTTGCTAAACGTTTGCGGTAACCGGAGGTTAACTCTATCTTCTTAGCCAGTTTCTCGTAGCGTCTAATGGTACTGTCAAGTTTTTCAAGAGTTTCCAACGCGAAGGATTCTTCTTGCTCAATCCGTTTGAGGCTGCGGTCAAGATCTAAAAGCTGCTCGCGGGCATAGCGTTTAGAACCGAACAGTTTGCGGACTTGCAATTCCATTTTGGATTTGTCGAATTCTTTGCGTTTCTTTGACTCTTGTACACGTAAAACTTCGTTGTCTGCGACGCTTCGTTTCTCGAGGCGTTTTGCCATGACGCCGTTTACGTAGGCTAAGTGTTCGTCAATCATTTTTGCTTCGTCTTGTGGTGTTCTGAGCATTAACTGGACCATTAGGTAGAGGGTTGCAAGTTCTGATTGGATTTCGTGTAGTTCGTCTCTTTCGCATTGACATTCTGGGAGTGCTTCATAGTACCGGACAAGAGCGTCTGTTAAGTAGCGTGTTTCATCGTAGAATTTGAGTACGTTTAATGCTTTTTCAGCTATCTCGGCGATCATCACGTAATCGTCTAAGATTTTCTTTTGACGGACAGTGAAGACTTGTGAGCTTGGAATAAGCTGCTTTAGGCGTTCAACGATGACTTCTTTACGTTCTGAGAATTCAAGATGTGTCTTAGTTAAGTTTGTCAGCAAAGCTTCAAGGTTGTCAATTTTTCTTGTGCCGTCTTTTTTGATAATTAAGTTGATTATTGCTTCTTCAATTGGACCAGTCTTGCCAACGAATTTTACTGTTGAAAGGAACCGTGTTAATTCAGCTATCCAGTTTTTAACTTGGATTTCAATGCCTTTAACATGTAGGGCAACGTCGTCTTCTAAGCGGGGGTTGCTGGTGATTATGGTTTTTACTTTGTCCTCGAATTGTTCCTCGTTAAATGTACCTGTTTTAATCAGGTAATTCTTGAGGTGGTTTCTTGCAACATCCGCGTTAACTTTGATTATGCAGTTTATGTCTTCGAGTATTTCGACTTTTTCTTTACGGTGTTCCTGAAGCATTTGTAGGGCTTCAAAATTAATTTTGAACGCGGCAATGTAGTCCTCAACTGGGTAAACAACTTTCTGCATTCCCAATGTGTGAGCTGAATTGCTGGTTAAGCCTACTTCAGTGCCTATGCCACCCATAAGGTCAGCTAAGTCGAAATCCATCAGCACATACAACATGTCTACAACCATTTCGTCCATTTCACGTCTGGCTGTTACTATGTTGCCGATTTTTGAGAATGCTGGAAGCAGCGGCAAGTAGATTAACGCGTTTAATGGGTTGCGGTAAACGTCACCAAACTCTTTGGTTATAACTTCATTGTAATCCTTGTTTAGGAGCAATGCCAATTCATTCATGGACGTGAATGCGCTGCAGCCTTTTGCTGGTGGATCGTCGCCGCCACATGGAGTTACTACGAAAGCAATGATGGGTACGCCTGAACCGAGAACTTTTCGCAGGTGCCTTGCAAAATCGAAAAAGATTCCGCTGCCAGTTCCTCCGCCTAAACCATAAACTAGGATAACCGTGGGTGTCACGATTGATGAGAGAGCTTGTTCTTTGAACGAGTTAATTGCGCTTCTAATTATTCCGAGTTGATAATAGTTTAAGGCGTAGATGGCTTTAGCAAGTGCACGTCTGCGTCCGGCTCCTCCTGCCATTGGCGGAATTGCCATAGTAGACTGCAACCATGGGATGAAGTCTGTTAGTTTTGCGCCTTCACCAACCAAGTATTCATTGTATTTTTGGTTGATGAAGTCAAACATGGCTTCTGCGGTTGGAAACTTTACTGACTGTGCGATTAGGCGCATTCTTTCTGCCGGAATGCCTGCCTTAATCATTTGTTTGGTTATTTTTTCGTTGGATTCCATTAAACTTCGGATTTCAGGGTCAGCAATGTCGATTGCCAAAAGAGAGAGGCGTGTGAGCTCATTTTGCATGAGGTCCATTGTTTTTTTGTTGTTTAGGAACGCCTCTACAATGTTGGTTCCTGCTGAACCTAATCCGATGAGTTGTACGCTGTTTTGGTATATTCTGGCCGTAGTTTACATCCCCACTAACCGTTTTAGACGGTCTTTTACACTTTCTAAACTTGCTCCCATGCTGCGGTCGATTTTAGTGGCTCTGAGAGTTAAGCCTTCTAAATCTTTGATTTGGTCTTCAACTACTAGTTTGAAGTAGCCGACTCTGCTACGTGAACGCATGAACATTACGCCTAAGACAACTGCTATGACAGCGAATATTGCAACTAGGGGTATGAAGAGTATTTCCATTGTTGCTGATGCGGGAGCGACTGACGTGTCAAGAGCTTTAAGCATGTTTAATGCGTTGTCTGTTAAACCGGCGTTTGCCAGTGCTTGTGATTCAGATATTACGTTGTTGAAGGTTTCAACTATTGCTGGTGAAACACCTGAACTGCTGTAACCTGCAACTTTGCTTTGCTCCTCGGCTAATTTAGTGTTGTAAGCGTTGATTGATGCGTCTGTAATGTTCTTTTTAACTTCGTCAAGAACTGCATTGCTTGGGTCTTTAAGTGACACTAACACCACTGGTACTGCTTTGTGAAGGGTTACGCCGTTGACTGTTGAAGCTACAGTTCCAGTTGCTTTGCCGAAAACGGTCATCATTAGAGTTCCAGAGTTTTGGCTAAATGAGAATGTTGCAAGATTAGGGTTATAGTTTCCTAAGGTGTAACCGTCGCTTGTGTCATGTGACCAGTAATAATCTTTTGATGCAAGATGTGCCAAAGAAGTGCTTAATGTTAAGCTTGAACTTGGATTACTTGTAGCAATTTTTATTGTTACTGAAACTTCCAAGTCTTGTCCTTCACTAATTTGACCGTTGCCACTGGTTGTGCCAGTTTCAAAGTTTTGTTCCAAGATTAGGTTTCCAGTTCCTGCGTCTCTGATTGTGTATTTTGTTATCCAGTCACCTTGACCTGTTGCCGCGTTGGCAGACAAGTTTGATGTTAGATAAATTGTTGTTGACGATAGCAAGATAATTAGGATTATTGGGATTATTTTATTTTTCAAGTATTCGCTCCCTCAATTTTTTCTATCCGTATGATGCATATAACACTTGTGCTTTTCTGGTTAGTAAACAAAGGTTAAATCATTTATTATCCTAACAAGTAAACTAATAATTACATCATAATTTAACAATAAAAGTTACCATTTTTTGTTAAATAGTCTTTGCAAAAAAATGCGTATTGAACTTAACAATTACACCAATTCCGCTTTGCAAAAACCTATAAAATAAATCAAATGATTAGTAGGCTCCAAAATTCAGGAAGAGAGAGACAAAAATGAAACTAAAAAATGCTAAAGCACTGCTATCCCCAAATGCCACACATAAGCTTGCTAAACCCATAGTCATATGCTTATCTGCTCTGCTTCTTTTGAGCATGGTATCCATACTTTTGACCTCTGGAGTTCAAGCAGCAACAACTTCAATGGCATTACACACAGAAGGCAAACTAATCAAAGACGCCTCTGGAAACACAATTTATCTTCGCGGCCTGCAAAAAGTCGAGTTAGCTGACGACCCAGACGGAACATGGAACGGCAACGCACTTTGGACAGACGCCAACGCAAAAGCCGAGCTTGACCAAATGAAAGCTTGGGGCGCAAACACGGTCCGCTGTATCCAATCCGTGGACAACTGGAAATACAACTTAGACACTCCATATGCGAGCATCTCAAGCAGAGAAGCAGTTAAAAAAGTAATTGAATACGCAGCAGAACGCGACATGTACGTAATCTTCACTGGTTACCGCGTTACCAACTATTTCAGCGGCGGAAACCAAGATCCACTGCCATACCCGCCATACCAAACCTCAGCGGGCGCATCATCAGTCATAGGCAGCAAACAAGACTTCATCAACTGGTGGAGTGACGTAGCAAACGAACTGAAAGGCTATGACAACGTACTCTTTGAAATCTGGAACGAACCCATCGCTAGCGGTTCAGCAGTCTCAGAATACTTTGGCGTACAACAACAAGTAATCAACGCAATCCGGGCAACTGGCGCTCAAAACTTGGTCCTTGCACAATGGGACATGGGCAGCTGGGTTGACTTAGACTACGGCGGCGGTTCCACAATGTACTGGGCAGACGAAGCAAACCTTGTTGACCCATCAAACAACTTGGTTTACGTTACACACCTTTACCGTGAATACGGACAAACAGGCATCTACTCAAACCCATCATCAGTCGCCAAATGGGGAACAAACCACGCATACGACTATAACGAACTTAAACGCGCATTCATCGCAGAAGGAATCGACTACATCCTAAACACATTAAACAAGCCAATGTTCGTAACTGAATGCGGTGCAAACATGGACCAAGGCGGCGCTGAAGCAAACTATGAACAACAAGCACTAGCAAACGAACTGAAAATCTTCAATGAATGGGGAATGAACTGGATAGTCCACTGGTTCCGAGACATCGGCATCTTTAGACTGCACACTGGCGCACCCAACTTTACACCAACAGCAGGCGGAACAATCACACAACAATACCTACAAGAACAGAAAGTCTTCCCATCAACAGGCACAACATCCCCAACACCAACCCCATCAACAACCACTACACCAGAACCCACAGCTACTCCAGCACCAACTGAAACCACAACACCTACACCAACCGAGACACCAACACCAACGACCACTCCAAACCAAGATAACCAACAAGCCACACCAACAACAGAACCTACAACCGAACCATCAACAAGCCCAACACCTTCAACAACACCACTACAAATGGACATACCAGCAATCTTTAATCCGTTCCATTATTGGCACATCTGGAGAACCTACTACTTCCCACTCCACTTTAACATGTGGCACTTCTACTTCTTCTGGTAAGAAGTAGGTTAACTCCCAATCTTTCCTTTTTTGTTAACAATTTTTAATTAAAGTTCCAACTAAATTTGTCGGCTTATCAAACAAACCCTCAACACGCCCCACCTTATCCGCGGGCAGGCTGGCTAAAATTGCCGTTGCGGGACCAGCAGACTTGTCAAGACGCACCGCGCAAGATGTGTTAGCATCAAATTTTAAGTCTAAACTTTCGGTCAAAACCTTGATTTCCCGTTGAATACCTTCCGACCCCACAGGAATAACTTCATGCACAAACTCAAGACCCAACAATTTTTGCAAGTCCAAAATGGTTGTGTTAGAACCTTTTTGTTCGCCGGGCAACACTTCCGCGCCCACAGCGGGGGAGCCTACCACTACGAGGGCGTCGCCAGTTTGCGCGGTGCCTATTCGCAACTTATCTTTGCCGCAGATGCCAATTACGGTTACGCCTACGCCAGTTTGGTCTGAGGGAAAGTTTTTTTCTGCGCTGCCTGTTACTGCAAGTTTGGGGTCTAAGCCTGCTTGGACGGCTTCTTCTCGGACACCTCGCAGGATTTCAAGGCCAGTTGGGTTGAGTTCGACGCTAAGGTTGTCTACGACGCAGAGGGGTTGGGCGCCGGTTGAGATGACTTCAATCAGCGCGACGCGGGCGGCGAATTTGCCTACAATGTAGCCGTCAACTTTGAGTCTGTCTAAGGGTTTGGGTCCGATGGCGCCGCTTGAATCGCAGCCTATCACCATTACGTCTGATGGTGTGAACTGGAAAATTCGTAAGTCGCGTTGTGTGGGGATTGAAAAAGGAGAAAAACTGGTTTTGTTTGTCAAGCGGGTTTTTTGCCTCTTACTGCGATGTAAACTAAGCCTGCAAGCAGAGCATTAAGGCTTGCGACTATCAGTAAGCCCGGCGCTAACGCGGTTGCAACCAGTAAGCCTGCGTCAAATGTTGGTCCCAGCAGGGGTGCAAGTGGGAAAACCATTGCAGTGTTGATGGCTACTCCGATAATTAAGGCTGGAATGAATGCGGCACGGTTTTTGTACTTGTTTGTTGCGCCTATGGCTCCGCCTGCGATTGCCATGCCGATGGCGATTGGAATGTGCAGGATGCCCATGGGAAAGCCGCTGATGACTGCTGTTGCAAGGTGTCCTAAGCCGCAGACGAGTGCGCCTTCGACGCCGCCGAATAGGAGGGCGACTATGAAGCCTGCGAATGAGTCAAAGGCGATGCTGCTTGCTGGGTCGGGTTTTATGAATGAGCCGATTACGGCTAGTGCGGTGAATATGGCTATGCGTGCGATTCGTACGCTTGGGCGTTTGCTGAAGAGGTAAGAGGGGATTTTGCTTTGTGTTTTTTGCTGTTGCATAAATGTTCACTTTGGCTATTGCTGGATGGATAAAAATAAAAGCCTTGCCACGTGTGTTACAATAGTAATACAGGTGCTGTTTATGGAAATAATCAACGTACGCTTACCCGACAAAATCTCATCCGACCTTGACACACTCGCCAAAAAACACGAGTTAACACGCAGCGAAGTCATACGCCAAGCCCTCACCATGTACCTACACATAATCGAAAACGTAGGCACCATGCTACGCCCCCTCGCCTTCCAAGTAAAACCCGCCCAAATGGAATACACACGACACGGCGACGTATCCATCATCAAATCACCCACAGGACACGCCATAGTCACAGGCTCCACAAGCAGCGGCGCCATTGGACCAAAGGAGCTGGATAAAGTCAAAGTTACAGGCGCCATTCTGGGCAAATTTCTCGCACGCGTAGCACTAATGGACGTAACCGCAACAGGCGCCTTCCCACTGCTGCTCTCAGTCACCATGGGCGTTGAGAAAGACCCTACAGGCAACCAAATCCTCGAAGGCATACGCAAAGAAACCCGCCTCCTCGGCCTTGACCCCAACCAAGTGCTGCTGGAAAACACGGAAGACAACATGGAAACCCTGCAAACAGGCGTAGGCTTAACCGTTGTTGGATTCGCAAACGAGTCAGAGTTGCGGTTGGCTAAAACGTGTCCGGGCGACAAAATCGTTGCTATAGGCAGACCTAAGGTGGGTGAAGAAGTCATTCCTGCTGAGGCGCGTGGCGAGATTGCTGATTTGCGTAATGTTGGGCAGCTTGTTCAAAGAAAGTACGTACATGATATTGCGGCTGTTGGCACCTTTGGGATTGCTTCTGAGGCGCGTATAATGGCATATGGAGTGGGCAGACAACTAAAACTCTTCGACGTCACAGGGCTTGATCTAAACAAGTCAGCTGGACCAGCAACAGTGGTATTAGCAAGCGTTGACCCTGAACGCGTAGAAGACCTAAAAGATTTAATCCCCAAACCTGTAAACGTAATCGGCGAAATACAATAAGCCGGTCAGACTTTGTTTTTTAGCAGATGTCCGTTTTTGTCGATTTCCTGCGCGCGGATGCGGGTCGTGGATATGGGTTTCTTGTTTTCAGCGGGCACAAGAGTGATTTCAACGATACTTAAAGGCGGCAAACCGACTTCTCCACGTTTTTTATTAATGGTTTCACCCACTTTAACGGTTTCTTGACTAACCACTAACGCGTCTAAACCATCCCGATTCAAAGTCAACCCATAAGACGTGAATAATGGAGAAATTTCAAAACGGCCTTTAAAGCCAGATTTTTCCAAAAAAGCAGTTAAATCCGCAAGCCGCTCATCATAAGGCGCAGTTTTGTGAGGTTTATGCATTTTCGCTACAAACTCGTCACTTGTTAACCCAACGAGCACGTATTCACCCACTTCAAAAGCTTTGCATAGTAGCGCCCTGTGCCCTTTATGCAACTCGTCAAAGGTTCCGCCCACTGCAACTTTCCTAAACTGTTTCGCCATTGCCAACCAACCTGGCACCTTGGAAATCCACTTTACAGATTAACACTTGCTTTTCTGGCAATACTTGCTTAAAAGCTTCTGCCACAGAAAGGGCGTTTTCTTCCAAAACCACCGCATGCACAGCTGCACCAATCATGTTTTGAGCTGCACCAACAGCCCCCGCTTTAGTTGCTAACTTGACGAGTTCGCGGACGCCGTCTGATGCGAAACCTGCTTTTTGGGCAAACATCCAGCAGCTTGACAAGAAATTTTCCAAAGTTGGCTCAGCCAAAATTTTTTCGAGCGTTTGCTTGCCGTAACGATTAATCTCAACTTTCTTTTCAGGTGAAGAAAGCAGGGTTTTAGAAATTCTCGTATTGTAGAAACCAGCGACAACTACGAAATCGGGACTTATTGGTATGCGGTCAATCTTACACACGCCGGGTGCTCCGGGTTCAGTTACCAAGATTAAGCCGCCGCCCACAGTTAATGAACTGACTGTGCCCAAACCGGTTTGTGATTGAATTTCAGCAATGTGCGCAATTGTGCCGATTTGGTTATATGTTAAAGGCAAACCCAACGCTTCTTTTAACGCGAGCCCTGTGGTTAAGGCTCCGCCTGCGCTGGTTCCAAAACCCATCCCGATAGGAACATCAATCTTGTGTTCAACCGTGATAGCATATTTTTTGTCGGTTTGGCTTAGGAGTGTCTGGGTTACGTTTCGAGTAACTTTTGCCTCGGCAGCCTGTTGCTTGTTGATAAAAACTTGGATACAGTTTTCTTGAGCGTCGTCAACAGTGACTTTTGTGTGAACACCACATTCAAGCCCAAAACCACCGCCTCTTGCACCCATACGAGAGAGGTCAGAGATTGGGGTGCCATCTGGATATGTGTTAAAAATTTCAAAAAAGCTGGAGATTGCTCCAGGCGCAAATGCTTTAGCTATTTTCTTGCTCATTAGTTCGCCTTTTGTTGGGTTTGTTGACGTTTACGCAGGAATGGGAAGGCTATGTAGCCCACTTTGATTAATGGAGGAGCAAGTAAAAGGACAAACGGAATTTCAGTCACGAACGTCCAAACGAATACTAATGGAACAAACGTAGCAGGGATTGGGCTTGAAAAGTATTGTCCGCTTCCAAAGAATAGTTGACTGTAACCAAAAACGGCTACTGCCACCATTACTGCACCAATACTTTGGGAAATAACTGCGGCTATGCCGAAAGAGCGGAATTCGGGCCATTTCTTGCTAATGACCAAAAAGAGCGCTGCACTAATTGCCATTGTTACACTAAACAAGATAATTGTTAATTGCGCTGAGAATAAAGTGAAAGCCTCTGACTCAGCAGGCAATAATACTGTAGGTAACAGTAGACCAGCTAAAACCACACCTGTTCCGAGGATGAGGGCTGAAATGGTTTTTTTGCGGCTAAGTTTTGTTTTAGTTAGGTAACCGATTAAGAAGAAAACTACGAAATTGGCGGGTACACCAGCAATTAAGCTAAGCAGTGGGTCGCCGTGGTATAATACGTCTCGGATGAAAATGCCTATAGCTGCTCCAGTGCCGCCTACCCATGGACCGAACAGGACAGCAAATACTGCTGGAATGAAAGCGGCAGGCCAGAAGGCTACACCACCAAGGCTGAAACCAAAACTAGTCAAGTAACCAACAACAAAGTATAATGCTGCGCATATAGCAATTACAGCGAAATCGAGCGCTCTGAGGTTTTGCACGTTAAGTTTTGCTCCTGTATTTTGTGTTTAAGGCTGTTGTGATGTCGGTTTTGTAGATAAAACTTCTCTATGAATTGTTTAAACATGTTTAAACAGTTTAATTCAGGTAGCGAACAGGTACCCAAAAAAGAGTAAACCTAATGTAAATTAAGAAAAGATAAGACTTAACTTTGAAAGCAACCACACTAAGCCTTGGACGCTTACTTCTTGTGGCGTTTTATGCGGTCTTGACGTTGAGTTTTCTTACGCCAATCCTTCTTGCGCTGAGTCTGCATGCTGAAGCGTTCTTGACGGGGCACATCCATTTTTCTGAAAGGAGCTACCTCACGATAGAAGGTTTCATAGTTCATCTTGTTTTCTTTAAGGTCCAAAATAAACTGGTTTAATTCTTCTTTTGTTTCGCCATCACTTGTTCGGTCAAAAGCTTCCGCATAAACGGTATAGGCTGCGTGGAACTGAAAATTCTCGGGTTCATCAATTTCGAGTTTTTCTGGGGTTTGTTGGTTTTTCTCGTTAGATTGTTCAGTCATTCTATTTTCCCAAGTATTTGCATTTAGCATGTTGCTTTGCCCTCTTTTATAGGTGTGCCTGTAAAAACCGGCTTCGCACAATACAACAGCTCCGTTTAAGCTGCATTTAATGCTCAGAAACCTGCCGCATTGTTGCTGTACGCGGGGCTTTAGCAGTTTTTAAAGCTTGTTATTTAAGTATCAAAAAATTTGTTTTTTTAAATAATATTTTGTAAATTATACATTTATTGGCTGAAAATTGCATAAATATCACATCTTAATTCTTAAGTTTCAATCAAAAAACCCGTCAAACTCACGGTAGATAAAAAATGAAAGAAATCACAAACCAAATAAACAACCTAACAACCGGCGACTTAATCTGCGTTGAATGGAGCGACGCCAGCATCGGCAAAAGCCTATCCAACGGCGTAAACGGCATAGACGTCCCCGTAAAAAGCTGGGGCATCTACATTGGGCAGCTCGGACAAAAACGCAAACACCTCATTTTAGCCCAGAACTGTTTCCGTTACAGCGACGGACTCTACGACATTGACTATACCGCCGTTCCCTTGCCATGGACAACAAACGCCAACATAATCCAGAAAAACCATGTCGGCACCGAAGAAGCCCAAGTTTTACTCAAAAGCTTCACCGTAAACGCCAAAGCCAAAAACGACGGCGCCAGTTTTGGGCGTTGCCGACGCCAGCAGAGGGTGCGTAACCATTGACTGACTGGGTACGACGCGCCTTGACTCGGCGGATAACTAACAAGACGCAGTTGCAGGAGAATGCGGAGGCTGCGGTTGAGGAAGTGGCGCCCAGCGACCGCCTCGTGTTGGGCACAAAGTTTGCGATTGCCCTGACCGCGTGTTTTACTGCTATCGAAATTGCCCATTTAGCATTGCTCGGGTCATGGAACAGTGAAGTCTTCGCCGCAATCACAGGGTTAGCAGGAACGGTAACGGGTATTTTGATTTCTCAAAAGGTTGAGTGAGGCGAACCTATTTGGATCCTAATAGGATATCTATGCAGAAACCTATAGGGGGTAGGTCAAAACGAACACCCAAACGTTTCCTGCAACGAAGAATTTCCAATTTAACTGAAAAATTCGACGGTGACACCCAACGTTTGCGTTCTCAACTGATTATGGAGCTAAAAGCACTTCAAGAAGTTGCAGTTCAGCAAACTCAATCAGTTCCTGGAAGAAAAACCACTGACCAACAGAATTGGGTACGAATTGCCACGTACATTAGTCAAGTTATCAATGGCATTAGTAAGACGTATGATGTTACGCAAATCAAGGATGAACTTGATGAGCTGAGAAAAACGGTTGATGGCCTTGCTAAAGAATGACTATGGCGCAGTTTAAGCGGGAAATAAAGCAGATTAAGCAAGTTGCAAGCAATAAGCAGAAAGTCATCGTTCCCGCAGACCCATTGGAGTTTTTTAGGGAAACATTAGGTTTTACCCCCACCATTTACCAGACGGAACTTGTCAGCCAGTTTCAGAACAGCCAATTCGTAGCCGCAAGGTGGGCGCGGCAAACAGGCAAAAGCCACACCATAAGCGCGCTGCTGCTCCATTACGCTTTGGTTAACCCGAACTGTAACATTGGCATTGTTGGTCCAAGCTGGCGGCAAACAAAACTCATCATCAAAACCATCAACAATTTCTTGGGCAAGCTGCCAAAGGGCACCTACAAGAAGCCGCAGAGAACCAACGTGTCCCTAACCAACGGCAGCGTCATCGAAGCCTACCCCAACAACCCCGAAACCATCCGAGGCCCCAAACTCAACATCGTTTACGCTGACGAATTCAACTTCATACCCGACGACGAAGAACTCTACGACGCCATGCTCTTCACCTTAGGCACAACGAATGGCAAATTCGTCTGCACCAGCACGCCATGGAGCACAGACAGCATTTTCCACAAAATCTTCCACAACGAAGCATTTGGGGACTACGCCAAATCGCATGTAACCTACCAGCAGGCACTGGAACCCAACGGACCACTCAAACAGCAGATACTAAACCGCATCAAAAAGCAGCTTGAAGGTGACCCGTGCCGTTGGCGTCGTGAAATGGAAGCAGACTGGGCAGAAAACCAAAACACCTGGCTCTCACAGGCGCTGATTACACAATGCATCGACCATACGTTGGATTACACTTGTTTTGAGGCGGAAGCAAACGGCGTCTTCTACGGCGGATTGGACCTTGGCAAGCATCAAGACCCCAGTGTTCTGGCAATCTTCAAGTTGGAAGACCAAAAACTCCGTCTCGTTCACCTTCACAGGTTCCCATTGGAAACCCCATACGCCAGCGTCATCGGTTACGTGAAAACAGTCAGTGATAGGTGGCAAACAATCAGCAAAATCCTCGTAGACAGCAGCGGCGTAGGCGATTACATTACTGAGGACATGACGAATACGGGGCTTGACTGCATTGAAGGCGTGACGTTTACAGTGGAGCGTAAGCAGGAGATGGCGCAGTATCTTAAGCAGTCCATGACCGAAAACCGGCTCCTCTTCCCTTATGATAGCGACTTGATTGCTGAATTAAATCTTGAACAGTATGAGCTGTCT
>JAWRIR010000061.1:0-13793 GCA_040268405.1 Thermoproteota archaeon
CTTAACGTCTTTGCAGTAGACTGCTTGGTATTCTGCGTCACGGAAAAGAATCACTGGTTTTTTCTGGCGTGCAAGGTCTTTGAGGAAAGCTGGTTTTTCAAATTCTGAACCCACATACGCCAACTCCTCTAAGCCGTCGTATTGGATGATTCGGGATTTTGATATTCCAAATTTGCTCCATGACTTGCCAAAACAGGCTGGAGTCACAAGCCAATCCACAAGGGGACAAGCCAACCTAGCAACTGCGTACGCGAAAACCGTATCGTTAGCATAGACTACGGGGATTCTTAACCCGAACGCTGTACGGATAGCTGAAACATCGCCATGAGTCCACAGCACCTTGGGGTATCCAACCCTGTCAAAAAGTTCCAAAAACTCCAGCGTTCTCTTCTGCTCAACCGCCAACTTTTCTTTAAGTGTGGTTCCGTATTCGCCGACGGTTTCGTACGGCACTTTTAGGGCGTCAAGCATGTCGGTAGTTTGTGTTTGTTTTTTTGCGGTGACAAGGGTGGAGTAGCCTTTCTTGTGTAGAACTGGCAGCATGCTGTTGATGACTATGCTAATTTTCGGTGTTACGGTGTCTAACCAAACGTCAGGTGCAGTCATACGTGTTCAAGGTAGGAAAGGGACGGTTTGGCATTAAAGGTTTATCTTTACAGGAATTTGGCTTTGTAAGAACTATTTGAGGGGGCAGCCGTGTGTTGACTTCACTGGCTTTTATTGACGCTTACCAGCTTTCTTTGACGACGTCTGCAAGCATTACAAACCCTAAATTAAAAAAGAAGCAAAAAACAAGGCTTTCATAAACAGAGAGAGAAAGGGTGTTCTTCTAAAGAAGACTAATACTTATCACTGCTTCTTTGCCTGTTTAGATAGCCATTCACGGTATTGTTTGTCTGTTTCCATTGCGCTGCTGAGCATGATGCTTGGAGTTAGTGAAGTGACGTAGCGGATGTCTTTTGGTAGGCAGTGGCGTCCGATGCCATCGCGTGCCTCGGGCAAGTCAACGTTCCATTTAGTATTCATGGCTTCCCTTAGTTCGTCGAAGCTCATTCCGATGCGGCTGCACATCATTTTCAAATCTTCCGCAAATGCAATTTGCAGGTAACGGTGGCTGTTTTCTGTGATTTTGCACATTTCTGCCACTTCAACACTTGAGACTGTGTGCATTGGGATTCCGAGTTGGTCTTTGTAGAATTTCATGCCTGCGTCAAGGCTTTCTTTGTTGACGCCGCCGATTACTCGGACTTGGTTTACGCCGTATTTGTCTTCTTGGTCTGCCCAGTAACGGTGCGGTGCATGAACAAGCTTGACTTTGCCGTTAAAGATTTCTTGGAAAATCTTTTGTGAAGTTCCAGGCAGAATTGTGCTTTCAATCGCAACCAACGTGTTTGAGTCTGCTTTTTCGGCAGCTTTCTTGCAAACTTCAAAAACCGCAGTTAATTCTGCTTGATTGTTAACTTGGCTTGTTGTAACGCAGATTATGTAAGCGTCTGCTTTGGGGATTTGGTTCCACTGAGTGGTTGCTTTGAATTTTCCGTTTTGGATTCCGTGTTCTACTGCGGCGGGGTTTATGTCGAAGCCGTAAACGTCAAAACCTTTAGCGGCGATGTATTTTGCAACTGGAAAACCGATTTGTCCAAGACCAATAACACACACGTTCATTTTATGTTCATTTCCGTTAATGCGCGTTTGTCAATTCATGGTTAAGCTTTATTCTTAAGCCTTCCTATAATAGAGGTAACCAGCTTTTTAAAAAAACAAGAAGGAAGACTCCAAAATGGCTATTGAACCTGTTAACCCTGAAACCATGGCGGCGCCCAGAGGATACTCACACGCCATAGCAGTCACCGGAAACCACAAAACCGTCTACATAGGCGGACAAAATGCCATAAACCAAGCCGGCGAACTCGTCGGCAAAGGCAACCTACAACAACAAACACTGCAGGTTCTCTCAAACATAGAAAAAATTCTCCAAAAAGCAGGCGGCAAACTAGAAAACACCATAAAATTCAACATATACATCCTTCAAGGACAAAACCCGGCGGCAGGGTTTGCAGCTTTCCAGCAAAAATGGAAAGGACAAACACCGCCAGTTGTAACCGTGGTTTTCGTTGCTGGTTTAGGCAATCCTGACTGGCTACTAGAAATCGACGCCACCGCAATAATCCCCGAATAGTCTTTGCCCTATTGCACTCGGATGAATTGGCAGCCTACCTGTTTTGCCGCGGCTTCATCGTTGTCCATGTTGCCGACAAACAGCGCTTCTTCCACTGAAAACCCAAGCTGGGCTATTGCCATTTTCAACTGTTCTGAGCGGCTAAAAGAGTCTTCACGCGTAAACACAGCATCAAACTGCAAATTGAATTTTTTTTGGATTTGGCGTACAGTTTCTTTGCCCTGCATTGTTATCAAAGCTTTAGGTAGCCCAACATGTTTCCGGTAAAGTTGCATGCCCTCTTCATGTACAGTGATTTTGTCTATTATTTCACGTTCAAAAACTGTCCATGCATCAAAAACTTGCCGTAAAACTTGGGGGTTTTTGATTTCTGCTACCGTTTTTAAAATTGGTCGAACCTCTTCGACGTCCATTATCTGCTTGAGTTTCTCAAACAAGCAGGGGTAGTTGATGGGTAAATCGAGCAGGGTTCCGTCTAAATCAAAAACGGCGGCTCGAATCACTATTGGTACATGGCTCCCAACACTTTATTATCCTTCACCAATCGGGCGGGGGCATCCATGTGGCGTATCCAGTAAACGTCTGCTGGCAATGGATTGTATTTTTCCAGTTTAGGCAGCGCTTCTTTGTAGGCGAGTTTGGTGTAGAGGTAGGGGATGTTGATTCGGTAGTCGTTGAAGAGGACTTTGCTGCCGTAGCTGAAGAAGAAGGATGTGGTGAACATGCGTCCTGGGTTGATTTCGGTTACGCAAGGTACGCCTTTAGTGTTTTCTTTTAAATCAACGCTGGCGATGCCGGTAAAGTTGGGGTCGATTGCAAGGACTGCTTCGGTGCTGATTTTGTTAACAGTGTTTTCGTGCACTGTTTTTTGGACGGCGGGGGTGCCCATGATGCCTGAAGGGGCAAGGTAAGAGTAAATGTATTCGACACGTTCGCGTGCCATTGAAGTGATTAGTTCGCCGTTGCGCCATAGGCTGTGGAAGGCGATGTTTCTGCCGGGCAACATTTCTTGTGCAATAAATTCCCAATCAACGTTGCGGGCGCGCCAATAGTTTATCCATGAAACGGCTGTTTCACGGTTGTTTGCGGGGGTGCTTCCTCTGCCGCCTGCGCCGCGTGTGGCTCTTATCCAGATTGGGGAACCCAACTCTGCAAAAGCACGGTCAATGTCAGATTCTTGTTTTATGACGATTGTTTTTGCTACAGGTATGCCCTTGTTTTTCCAAGCATTGGCTGATTCAAGCTTGTCTTGGCAGGCTTTAACCGCTTGTTTTGATGGCAAAAACACGGGGGCTTCAAGTTTTTCTCTTTGTTCAGAGACAACTTCGACTTCTACGTCTGGTTGGGCGTGCAAGAAATCAATGTTTTCTTTTCTAATTATTTCATTTAGGCGGTCGATGTAGCTTGGGTCTTTGGCTCTTGGCACCAAGTATTTGGTGTCGGTGGGCATCGTGTGTAGATAGTAGTCACTTGCTTCTGTTCCTACTATGTGAAGTTTTTCAGGGGATACTGTTAGGGATTTTACAAAGTTTATGCCTGCTGGACCGCCGGCGCCTGTGCATAGAATTCGTTTAACCAACCAGATTCACCTTTAAATTAAATTCAATGTGTTAGTTGCCTACAGTTAACTTTTATGCTTTCCTGTAGATTTGGTTTGACCTATACAAATACGAATTTATATCTGTATCCAAAGATACTTACAGACAACCTTAAAAACGAAAACGTTGTCTTAATCAAAAGGCTACATGTAAACGTGGGCTGGTCGTCTAGCCTGGTTAGGACGTTGGCTTTACGAGCCAAAGGTCGCCGGTCCGAATCCGGCCCGGCCCACCATCTTTTGCTTTACCCATTATTTTGTTTGTTCTATTTTTTAGTCGGTTGGTTCTAAGGCTTGGCTGTAAATAAAACTGCTTCGTTACTGTAAGCCTGCAAACCTATGGAGAAAAAATGATGAAAAACAAAAACCTGATAATGCTCTCGCTGTTGGCAACCCTTCTGTTAAGCACCACTTTGGCCTCTTTTGCAAACGCGGCAGACGAAGTCACGCCTTCTTCGATAGAGCCTGCTGAACCAATAACAGCTGTTCCACCGGACTCTTTAGGAGACGCCCCAAAATCTGAGCCCCTCTCAGAACCAACCCTCCCCGACGAACCCGTGTCTCCTGGAGACGAAATATTATACACAATACGAGACGACGACTCGGTAACTGCAAAAGACTTTCAAGCTCCCGGCGCTGAAGAAGCAAACCTTATTTCTGCAAGAACCGATGGTGCAAATGCAAATGAAGTTTGGGTAGTTTTAGGTATCATGGCTGTCTTGGCTGTAGGTTTAGGTAGCGTTTTAGGCGTTGTTTTGTACCGCCGAGTACCTATTAAAAATTAAAAAACTAAACTTCTATTTCTTTTTCTTTTTTTTGAAAAGGATTAAAGGTGCCGCAGAAAGGTTGACGCTATCTGATTGCTTCGTCGATTTTGGATTCGCGTCGGGTTCTTGTGACTTCTTTGAAGAGTTCTAAGCATTCTTCTTTGGTTGGTGCTTCAATTCCTATGCTGCCGTATGCTCCGATGTCTATGCGGTATTTTTTTCCTTTTCCATCTTCTCCTTGACTTTGTTCCGTGAGTTTTCTTCCCCCTCTCTTCTATGACCAAATTTTTGGTAATAGATTGTTTAACTAATTATTAACACAATATAAGGTTAATGCTTATTCACCCGAAAAACCCGAGAATTTCTTAGGATTAAAAACAAAAATTCGGGCATTCCGCATGTATCGACCAATACGGGGAATCAAACCAGCCGCGTCCGTACCCAACTTGCACGTAAGCACATGCTCAAACAAGCCAAGCGCCTCAGTACCAATAACGTCACGGTAAAGATGAGTACGTTCCAAAGTCAAAGTAACCTCATCCTCAGTCGTACCCAAAATAATAAGCCGATCCAACAGAGAGTCCCGCCAATTCTTAAACTTCTCAACCTGAACTGCCGACAATTCTGCATCAATCAAACCTTCAGCAACATGTACCTCGTTAACTTTAATGCTAACAGGCAAATCCCCGCTTAGTGCGTAGAGTTCAGCAATTTTTTTGAGTGGCGCCTTTTTGTCTCCTAACAGTTGAGCCTGAATTGTTTCAAGAGGGATTTTAGCGAGAACCGCTTTTGGCTCAGTAATGCCGAGGTCTATGGTTAAGGTTTCGGAGTTGTCAATTTTTTGAATATACCCTTTAAGGTCCGAGCCAGCTTCAACCTCGTCGATGCTGGTTGGGCAAACGCCGATTTGTTTGGCGATGTAGCTTTTTGCTACTCCTTCATCTTCGCCGGTGACTTCAACTTTTACCCATTTGCTGGCTGGGTTGCTTAATATTTTGACTTGAGCGTCTAAATCTTCAAAAGTAGCTTGCAATGAAGCTTCAATCTGTTTAAGTTGCCCCTTATTGTAAACTTTAGTGAACAAGGTCAAAGTGGTCAAATGTTATGCCTCAAGATAACTGGTTATTTCTAAGTGGAGTTTTCTAACTCTTTCGGCGGCGTCATCCAGTTTTTGGTCGTGCAACTGCTTAATTGTTGCTTCCACTGGGATGCGTTGGTCGCTGCCGATGCATTTGTCTGCGTAACAGACGATTTTTTCTTCCAACGTCTGGGGTATGTAGTTGTCTTTGGGCCAGCCGAGCCATTCTGCTTCTTCATCTGTGATGCCGGCGCCTACATGCCGTTTGATGATGCATATTACTTCTTCAGGTAAGCCTTCAGCCTGCGCAAGCTTCATGCCTTCAAAAGCGTGCTGAACACTGTGGGTTTTTGAGCGTCCCAAATCGTGTAGAAGTGCGCCTGCTTCAACAAGCGCTGAATTTACGGGGATATTTTTTGTTTTGAATTTTTCTGCAATTTCAAGAGCCAACGACGCTACTGCTTGGCAGTGAGCAATTACTTTAGGTGCGCATCCGTTTCTTTGCAGAATTTCGATGGCTTGCTCCCGGGTTGGAAGCGGCTTATTCACCGAGTTCCTTCCTTAAAATCTCCACTTTCTCTGAAAGCTTGCAGATCATTTTCTCGTTTCCAAAATGCACTAGGGGTTGACCGCATGTGCTGCAGTGGAAGACGAGTTCTACGGCTTCTTCAAATGGAACCCGTTTGCATCCTTGGCTGTGGCAGAAGTAGAAGTCATGGTTTTTCTCGTATTCGAGGCGTACACTGAGTTTTTCGAGTACTCTGCGTTTTTGGCTAAGTATGAATCCTTCAAGTTGGTCTGGTTGGAGTTTCCAGTGGAAAATGAACCAGCCTGTTTTTGGGTCACGTGTTCTGCGTAGGCTGACTAAGGAGTGGTCATAGAGTTTGTAGAGAATTTTGCGGACGCTGTTTAGGCGAATGCCAGTTTTGTTGGCTATTTCATCGTCCGTTATCTCATCTACGCTTTTTAAGTGCTCGATAAGTCTGACGGCGTCTTCCTCGCCAAGGGCGGAAGCAACCTTCATTAAAGTGGCATCATCAATAGTGGACAACATACTCAATTTTCCTTATAATACCTATAATAATGGCACAGGCATACATAAAACTCTTCGCACCTGCATCAAGCTTTTTCGTCGTTAACCTTAACATTCTTGCCGTGTTCTTGAGGGATAATTTTTACTTCTGCTTTTTCAAAATCAACCGTTAATTCTTTGCCTTCAAAGAATCTGTCCAAAAAAATCGCTAAAGCGCTGCATTCACTGTGTGGTTGGTTGCCTACTCCTATGTTGAAGTCTGAGACTTCGGTGCTGTAGAATTCGCCGGGCACTTTTTGGCTGCCTACAAGTAGGAGGATGTTTTTGCCTGTTTCGCGTATGCGGTTTATTGCGTTGCTTGTTTGGATGTTTTCGCCGTAAGCTGTTAAGTGTACTACTATGCCGCCTTGAGCTTTCCAGTCTCGGACAACAGTGCGCCAACTGGTGCCCATTTCAAAGGTGAAGTCGCCTCCCCAATGTTTCGTGATGCCTTTTACGGTTTTTTCTATTGATTTGTCTTCGACGTCTGCGAGAATGAATCCTGAAGCGCATAGGGCACGGGATGTTAATGCGCAGTGGGTAGTTAAGCGTGCATCGCGGTGGATGCGGTGTCCCCATCTTAGAACGACGATTTTTGGTTTATTGGCCATTAACTGGTTGGGTGAATTTTCCATTGAATTTTTCCACTTTTCTTCTTATTTGCTCAGTAATCTGCGGGTTAGCTTCAAACTCTACCTGTACATGGTCACCTAAGAATTCTTCTTTCTTAACTTCCGCTTTTTCATGAACCCACGAAATAAACGGCATCATTTCCCCAGTTAATGGAAGCGAGAAGCTGCCTTGCACATAATTTTCAAGCATCCGCACAATCTGCGCCTTTAACTCGTCAAGGTTAGTGTGTTTTTTTGCTGAAATCAAAATTGGGTTTTTGATTTTAGTTTTGAGTGCCTCAAGTTTCTGTTGTGTTTCTTCTGGGCTGAGTCGGTCAATCTTGTTTAAAGCGGTTATTTGTGGTATTCCAGATGCGCCTAAACGGTTGATGGTATCTTGGCAAACATTGATTTTTCTTTCAATTTGTTCAAGAGGTTCTTTTAGGTCTAAGACTAAAATGATTAGGTCTGAGTAGATGGTTTCTTCTAGTGTTGAATGGAATGCTTCAATTAACGCAATTGGTAAGCGGTCGATGAAGCCGACGGTGTCTGTTAGCATAAATTTGCGGTTAGAAAACTCTACCATCCTTGTCGTAGTGGACAGGGTAGTAAATAGTGAGCGGTCAACCATTGCGTCTGCTTCAGTTAAAGCGTTAAAGAGGGTGCTTTTGCCGGCGCTTGTGTAACCTGCTAAGGAAATGGACAAGAAGCCCAGTTCGATGCGTCTTGCCCGCTGCAAAACTCGTTTTGTTCGGATTGCGGTAAGCTTCTTTAAGATAGTCTGGACTTGAAGTTTGATGGCATCTCGGTAAACGTCTGCTTCATAAACGCCCAAACCCATGAAACCTGGCTGTTCGCTGCCTTTGGATAGGCGAACTTTTTCTCGAGCATGTTTAAGCTCATTTTTTAGTGTTGCCAACTGGATTTGATGTTGGGCTTCAACTGTTGTGGCGCGTCGAGTAAAAATTTCCAAGATAAGTTGAAAGCGGTCTATTACTTCCACTTTGGTTGCTTTTGCAAGGTTATAATTTTGTAGTGTGCGTAGGTTGTTGTCGAAAATGACTTTTGTTGCGCCTGTTTCTTTTACCAGATTGGCAAGTTCTTCAACTTTTCCTTTGCCAATTTGGTATCTTGCGTCTGGAGGGCGTGTCTGCTCTAGTTCACCGACGACTGTGTAGCCTGCTGATTGTGCAAGTGACCTTAATTCTTCAAGGCTTGATTCTTCACGGTTTAGGCGTCTTTGAGCTATGATTGCTTTCGTCCTTTGGGTTCCTCCGTGTCGTTGCTGTCTATTTCGATTAGGTCACCCAAAGTTATCTCTTGATTTTTACCGGAAGTTATCTGGGTTGGTTTTTCTTCCTCGATAGGCACAAGCAACGTGATTTTTAACACACGTTCCAGTTTGCTTACCAGTAGGTTGTTTGGTTCCATTTTGCCTAATTCAACATGTTTAAGGACAGAGGCTCTTTCATTAATTTTCAGTCCAAGGTCCTCATGGGTGTAGCCCAGTTTTTCTCTTGCAACACGAATCAGAGTTGGATAGCCTTCGACTAGTTCTTGAGTGATTTCTACTTTTGCGACGAGGGTGCGTTTTTTCTGCATCATTTGAGGTTGCCTCTTGGGTTTAGCTGCCGCTGCCGTCGCTGAAGCTTTGGCAGAGGTTGAGGTAGGACCTGATGCAATGGTTAGGAAGGGTGATTTAGGTGCACGAATTTCTTCGTCTGGATAAATTATTTTGCCGTGTTTGGCACATTCAGCACAGACGGTTAATTTTGCACCTTCAATATTTGCCCGAATTGGGTCATTGTGAATTTTACGTCCGCAGACTTCGCATCTTACCGTAAACTTTCACCTTTTAACCATTTTATTTAGAATGATAAGTTTATACTTATCGAAACAAAAGTGACTTAATCACGGTGGAGTTCCGCGTGGAGAACCAACTTGGCAGAATAAGAAGCATAGCTGATTACCAATTCGGCAAAAACGTAGGCGAAAAACTGTTCCCAGAAAACGTAACCTTCGAACTATCAAAACGCACAGGCAGGATACGTTTTGTTAACCTTGACGGGGAACGCTTAGCCACGCTTAGACCAACCGATGGGCTGTTTTCTTTAAGCATTAAAGCAGCCAAAAACTTGGTCGAAAACATTCCCGAAGCCAAAGGCATTGTTGTCCTGAAAAATGATGTTTCAAAGTACATTGCGGCAGGCGGCGACGTTTTCGCTGTACACGTTGTCAACGTGGATGATGATGTACGCGCAAAAGACGAAGTTATAATTGTTGACGAAAACAGGCAACTCTTAGCGGTTGGACGTGCAACACTTTCAGCGCCAGAAATTCGAGCCTTCAAAACTGGCGTCGCTGTTAAGGTGCGGCATGGCATAAACAGCAAAGACAAAAACTAATTTTTTCACTTATCAACCAGCGCGTTGTGTGTGAAGAATAAGTTAAGTATATGAAGTTCTAATGTAAAATACACTGTAATTGAAGAGTGGTAGTTGTATGCATAAACGTATGAATCCTCGTGAACAGAAACGCATGATGCAACGCATGGGCATGAACATGGATTCTGTTGAAGATGTTAACCAAGTAATCATCCGAACAGCCACAAAAGACATCGTCATCGATGAGCCTGAAGTTGCGATTTTGCAGGTTCAAGGACAAAAAATGTATCAAGTCATCGGCGGACAAGTCAGCGAGCAAGCACCAGGACAAATCACCTCAGCAGCCCCAGCAAAACCAACGTTCACTGACGAAGACGCACAGTTGGTAGCAGACCAAACAGGCAAAAGCCTTGAGAGGGCTAAAGAAGCGCTTGAGGAATGCGGCGGCGACTTGGCAAAAGCAATCCTGTTGCTTTCTTAAACTTACAATTTTATTTTCTTGTTTTATTCATTTTTAGTTGTTCAGCCAACCTATTTGGAGCCTAATAGGATCCTAATAGAAACTCTATGCAGGAACCTACAGGGGGTAGGGTAAAACAGAGCCTCAAAACTTTTCAAAACTGCAAAACACTAAGGAGGGTAGGTCGTATTGGCTGAAAAACTGCTCATTAGTATGTTGAAAAATTGTTGTTTGCTGCTTTTTTGTAGTTTTCTTTAGTTTGCGCCATTTTTTAAGAAACCTTATTAGCGGATTCAGTTCAAGCTTTAATTAAGCTTAACTTGGAGGAACTTAATGGGGGTTAACAAAGCAATTAAATCTGCTCTCTTTTTGGTGGCCCTGTTATTGTTTGCTTCTTGCTTCCTTGTTAATGTGAATGCTCAGTACGTTGGAAACCAGCCGTATTATGAATCGATAACTCCTCGTAGTGTTCCAAAATTCACTGTTGAAGTTACAGGTTCAGGCACTGTTAATGTAACAATAACTAACCAAGTCTCAGTTTTAACAATAAACGGAGTAGATTACCAAACATACTTCAGTATTCGACACAAAGAACATCAGGCAGACACATGGACCCAAGGCAGTCGAATAGCACAAACAAACGATTCAAAATATACAGTTGTCAAACTTTCCTTTGATTACCCAAATAACACTCAAGTAGACATTCAGGCTCAAGCGATGTTAGGCGGTTATACATCACATGAACCTGCAAGTGGCTCCCCGTTCATTCCAGACTACTCTGAATTTGGGGTTCCAGTAGACTCTATGAGTTCATGGAGCGAGTCACAAACCGTAACCCTAACGGAATATACTCCAACAGTAACTACCACGCCGTCTCCACCAAGTGACTTGTTATCAGAGCTAAACTGGTTACAAACAATGATTATCCTTTTAGCTCTACTTGTTGCAGGTTCTTGGATTGCAATAATTGTGCTCTGGCGAAAAAGAACCGCTAAGTAGAACAAAAAAGTGGCTGACTATATTACATAGGTTTCTTGTACTGTAACCAGTCCATTGTCGTCTATAAGCTGTTTAAGGTCAACCAGTAACGGTTCCAGTTTTTCTTCTAAATCGATAACTTCGATGATTAGGGGCATGTTGATTTGGACGCCTTCAAGGTGCATGGTGGATTTTCCTCGTTTGCCAAACCCGTCTACGCCCGTCCAGACGGTTGCGCCTGCGATTCCCGCCTTTTTTAGCCTATCCAGAATTACTTGTTCCAAACGTTTGCCGTTTAACTCGTCATTTCGTTTGATTCGGATGGTTAGTTGCCACATTTTTTGTTTCAATGCATAAACCTCTCCATTACCACGTCAGCTATGGTTTTGCCCGCGAAAACTGCCCCCAACGATAAACCTACGTTTGTTAAGACATTTAATGCCATAAGTCCGTATCGGCTGTTGTCAAACAGGTTGCTTGTTTCCAACGCAAACGAGGACATGGTTGTTAGGCTGCCGCAGAATCCTACGCCGACAAACAGGGTGTACTTTGGGTCCAAATTGAGGGCTGGCGACATGACTGCAAAAAAGCCCAAGATGAAACTGCCAATGACGTTTACGAGAAGCACATTTAGGGGTAACCCGTAGATTGATGCTGGAGACTCAACAAGTTTGTAACGTAAACTTGCACCGATTACTGCACCCGCCGCCAAGAGAGCTAACTCTATCAACTTCACTTCTTTTTTACCTGCCTTTTTTGGTAGGCATTATCAGCATCCCCTTTGCCGGTTGCGGTTCTGGATTGCTCCATGGCTAATGCCATAGCCAACCCTTTCTTCAAGCCCCTTGGAATATATTAAATTTGCCAAACAAAAAACTTGGGGCAACTACTCCGTGGGAAGGCTAATTCTATATATCACCTGTAGCCATAAAATCAAGCAGATAACCAAATGGTAACCCAAAACAGTGACGTCTGCGTAGTCGGCAGCTTCTCTTTAGACTCAATTGTTGTGCCCGGAAGAGACAAACCCTTCCACAATTTAGGCGGCGCAACCACGTACACTTCTTTTGCAGTAAAAACCCTTGAAGGAGCCGCGTCAGTTGTTTCACGGGTTGGCGAAGACTTCCCTGAAGCTTACCTGTGGTGGCTAAATGAAGAATGCATCAACGTTTCAGCCGTGAAACGTTATCCTCAAGAAACAACCACCCATTTCGACCTTGCATACAACAAAGACTTCTCCGAACGTACCCTAAAATTAACCTGCAAAGGCACCCCACTCCAACTTGACGACGTCCCAAGCGACCTGCGCGCAAGCGCCATACACGTAGCCCCAATAGCAAACGAAATCGGCTACGAAACAGTGGAACGCCTAAAAGCCTGTTGCGACGTTCTCTCACTTGACCCTCAAGGGTTCCTGCGAAGTTTTGACGAAAACGGCAACGTAACCCAAAGCCTTCAAGCCGATACCCGCATCTTGAGTTTGATTAACATTTGTAAAGCGTCGCAGGATGAAATTTTTGCTTTAACTGGCAAGTCTGAACTTAAACCTGCAATAAGGGCGCTTCATGATTTCGGTATAGCGACCGTTATCGTAACTATGGGTGCTAAAGGCTCATTACTTTCCGTTGAAGGAGCGCATTTTAAGGTTCCAGCTTGCCAATCGTCCGTGCTTGTTGACCCAACCGGGGCAGGCGACGTTTTCATTGGCGGCTTCTTGACTGAGTACTTGAAGGGTAAAGAGTCTTTGTGGTGTGCTTCAGTGGGTTCAGCTGCTGCGTCCATGGTGGTTGAGGGAATTGGTTCAACATATTTTGGGGACAAGGAAGAAATCCTAAAAAGAGCCACTCGTCTCTATGAAAAAGAACTTAAGCAATAAGTTCATGTAAATAAAAGTAAAAACAGTGAGATTCGAGGCGCACAATCGTGGGTCGTATTGATAAAGGCGAAAAATGCAGTGTGTCAGGCTGCAACAACGAAGCTGAAAGGTCAATTTCAGCAGACAAAGTAAAAGCTGCTGGATTAAAAATTGGCACTGATAAACGTGCTTACTTATGTAAAGAGCACTATAAAGAATACAAAAAGAAGTCCAAGAAGGATAAACTCCTTGACAAATGGCGTCATGGAATGTAGAAGGTTACTTAAATGCGAATTTTACAGTTACATTCTAACTTTATAACTTACAAGCCTGTAGAGAAAGAAATTCCTCAAGCTGAAGAAGCAGAAAAAAACGAGGTTAAAGTAGAAGAAGTCGTAGTGCTTTTCACTGCAGTTGAAGAAGGCGACAACGCCCAAATCTCGCAGAAAGCAATCAACGACGTACGCGCTTTTCTGGGTAAACTAAAAGTCAACAAGATACTCATCTACCCATTCGCGCACTTAAGCAGCAACCTTTCCAAGCCTTCAGAAGCTTTCAGCGTAATCAAAGAAATGGAAGACTTCGCAAAACAGAAAGGCATAGAAACCTACCGTGCACCATTCGGCTGGAACAAACAATTCACGATATCCATCAAGGGTCACCCCTTAGCTGAGCAAGCCCGCGCTTACGCGCCAGAAGCAGCCAAGGTAGAAGCTAAAGCTGAAGGCGCAACCGTAGGCGAAGCAAAGAAGGAAGAAGAACCAGTCTCTGCAGCACTCAAAGCTGAAGACACAATGAAATCTTTCTGGCAC